>CALISP010000248.1 GCA_938041705.1 uncultured Cocleimonas sp.
ATTCGATACACTGTTTGACTCAGGTAAAGACATAACAGAATATTTAGAACTAGATAAAGCAACTCGACCTTCTCAACAATCCAAGAGAATTAATGTGGACTTTCCTTCTTGGATTATACTAGCTTTGGATAAAGAGGCTCAGCGTATAGGTATAACCTGACTATCATTAATAAAAGTTTGGTTAGAAGAGCGTCTTCAAAAATCAAACTAAAAGAGAAAACCAAGAATTAGGGTATTTTTTATTATGTCTTATTAATTAAAGAAATATTTTAAATCACGTTGTTATTATATAAAAATATGAAAAACCTAATTATCTCCTCTCTAATTGTTGTTCTATTGAGTATCTCTCTTTGGGGGGTATTCTCACTTTATTTAAGTTCTGGTAATCAAAACGAATTTCAATCGTTTATTGAAAATGAAGATGGTTATTTATTTAATACTGATTTAATAAGTTATGAAAAAAAACTTACAGGAGCTAAAGTTCACTTAATTTTAAACTCGGATAATATCGTTATCGACAATTATCTCAATAACTTACCATTAATAGTAAAAATTATAAATGGTCCAATATTTTTGAATAGTAATGCCGTAAATATTGGTAAATCACGTTGGCAGATCAGAATAGATAAGTCTCTTTTAGACGATAAACAAAAAGGGACTCTTGATTTACTTTTTCCAACGGTTTTACCCGAAGTAATATTATGGTCTGATTTTGATGGGAATATTCATTATCGTATTTACTTAGCTTCTATATTTGCTGATGTAGAGTTAATTGGTGTTATTAACTTTAAAAAAACTACGCAACAAGGAATTGCTTTCATTAAGAATTTAATTCATAAAAGTAATGGTTTAGAAATATCCGCAAATAAAATGGATCTTGTATATAACACAACTAAAGCAGATGTAAGAAACGGCATTGAATTAAACGCGATTCTTATGTCGAATAATGTAAAGGTTAATCCTAATAGATCAATTGATCCAGTTACATTTAAATTCAATTCTACCGCTAATATTAAACTAAATAACAACAATATATCTTCTGTTGTTAAGACATTAATTGATATGAATTCAGTTGCATCTTTACCATTGAAAAATGCATCTTTAAAATTAAAGTTAAACCAGTTATCAATAAATGGTTTAGAAAATTATTTTAAAACCAAACAAGAAATGTCTGATCTAAAAGAACAATTAAATTGGACTTTGGAAGATCAAGGTGAATATCCCGAAGGACAAGATTCTTTATGGTTAATTCAGGATTCAATTAATCATATGAGCAAACAAATACCTAAAATACTTAATAATCAGTTATTCGACACAGATGATAAAAGTGTGAAGATAAACTTAATCACAACAAGTGGTTCTGGAAAATCAAGTTTAAAAGGTTTTATTGATATCGTAAAAAATACTACCTCTATAAAGATGACCTGGAAAGAATTGTTTAATTTCGAAGCAGATGTTGATTTGGATAATGAAATGATGACTTATTTATCCTCACATACTCCCATAAATAAAAAGCAGTTTAAACTTAAGTTCAAACAGAATAAGTTATTGATGCAGTAGTGATTTATCCTCAAAATTGTTATGATTGGACTGCCTTTGTTACTAAGTGAAAATGGAATAACAACTAACTACCTCGGTTGTTTCCCAATTTTTAAAAACAAGGTGGGCTAAATTATATAAATGGGGATTTATTATGCGCTTACTTCGATTCACACTATGCGGGTGTGTATTACTTTTTGTTCAATTAATTAGTCTCACGGCTCATGCAGAAGTATGGTCATCTGGAAATAATTATTGGAATGATAACTGGGAGATAAAATATCAAAACTGGGTAAGCAAGGAGTGGAAATCAGATTTCTTTATGAGTCCTGCCAGACCAGATTACAATTTAATTCCTCATGATTGTGCGGATGCTATTTACTTGATGCGAGCAGCATTTGCCTACGAAAATAAACTGCCGTTTAAAATTCATTATCTAAATAAAAAAAATAAATACATTTCTAATAAAATGACTAATTGGGACAAACTCCCCCAGAACCAACGTTTTCGTGCATTCGCTCAATTTATGAATGATCGAGTTGGAACGCGTAGTTTACCTAAAGACAGCTTTCCAATTGAGCTTGCCCAAATCAAAGCAGGGGACTTATACGTCGAGCCGGGCACTCATTCCTATGCGATGACTGGAATAACTGATACTGGCGTTACTGCAATCATGAGTTCTACTACACCTGCTTCACCTAAGCATATGATTCAACTATATTCTTTCCCTTTTTTCATCCCGCATGATGCCGTAGGTCAAAGCGATGGTTATCGCCGTTTTAAATGGCCACGTAATATTGATAAACCGATGCAGCAACAGCCTGGATATAGTAATGAGCAATATCAAATTGCGCAAAAGGTAGGCTTAGACTATGTACCATTCACAGATATCATCGCTAAAAAACTCCGTCGACGTGAAGAACCATTAGAAGAAAAAACGATGCGCCTTATGCATAGTCTATGTTCGTTTGCTAAAGAGCGAGTGAACTATGTAAATGATGGTTTAGCTTTTGTAAAACGTTTAAGAGTACAGGGCAAACGCCAATGTATGAATGCCAAGGAATATGATTATTACTCTACGCCTTCGCGCGACAAACGATTATTCCGTTTTTTCAGAGAAGTTGAAAAAATTGCTTACTCAGGTGGTCAATTAACCGAAGATCAAGTTAACGCGCAAGTCTTAGCACGTACAATTTTCCATCCTGAATTGCCTGATGGACTTTTAAACCAATTAGATAAGTTTTGCGGTTTAGCCATATATCCTGAGGATGATAAAAAACATATTAATCTTCGACAGCTTTGGAAAGTCATGGCAGAGGGAAAGGTATCTTCTGATCCGCATGCATCATTTGATAGCCGCTGGGGTTTAACTGATAACAAGTTTGTGGGATCATGCCCCACCTTTTAAATGTCCTGTAGGTTCATTTAGAATAAATTAAAAAGACACCCCCCCACTTTTAGCCTGTTTTTGTAAATTACAACAAACGTAATAATGCTTAAAAGTGGGGGGGTGTCATTTATTACTCATTGTTAGTGACTAATCTAACGATATCAATTGGCAGAAATAAATGGCACGCAGAAGTAGAAAACAACGACTCCCTCTAGAACCTTTTCCCGCAACGATTGATTCTCTCAGTCACGAAGGACGTGGAGTTGCGCACATAGATGGCAAAGCAACTTTCATCAGTGGAGCATTGCCTGGTGAGAAAGTAACTTTTATCTACACGTCTAAAAGTAAAAATCATGATGAAGGTAAAATTGATTCAGTAATAGAAGCTTCCCCCGATCGCGTTGAGCCAAAGTGTGTGCATTATGATATTTGTGGGGGGTGTTCATTACAGCATCTTAGTTCTCAGGCACAAATTCGTTATAAGCAACAATCGATGTTAGATGGTTTAAAGCATCTAGGTAAAGTTGAGCCAGAAGAGATTTTTGAGCCTATTATTGGTGATTCATGGGCTTATCGTCGTAAAGCTCGTTTAGGTGCAAAGTTTGTTATAAAAAAAGACAAAGTGTTAGTAGGTTTTAGAGAGCGCCATGGAGGTTTTCTTGCAGATATGGACAGCTGCGAGGTGCTTCATGAATCAGTTGGTAAAAAATTAAAAGAATTCCAAACATTAATGTTTGATATGGAATCGAGAGATACGACTCCACAAATTGAAGTAGCTGTGGGGGATGAAAATACGGCATTAATCATAAGGCACTTAAAACCTCTTTCTGAAAAAGATCAGAATACTTGGATTGGTTTTGCTAAAGCAAATGATTTTCAGTTATATCTTCAACCAAAAGGTCCAGATACTGTGCATTGTATTTGGCCAGAACCAGAAAATCTTGAAACTTTATATTATGAACATAAATCTTTTGATACCAAAGTTGAATTTGGGCCGCAAGATTTCTTTCAGGTAAATAGTAGTATTAATATTCAAATGGTGCCACGAGCTGTTGAATTATTAAAGTTGACTGGAACGGAACGCGTCTTAGATTTATTTTGTGGTTTAGGTAACTTCACTCTTCCAATAGCTAAACATGCTGGCCATGTTACCGGAGTAGAGGGTGATTTAGTGATGGTGAATCGAGCCCGTGAAACAGCATTAGCCAACGGAATTGAAAATACTGATTATTTTGCTTCTAACTTAATGGGAACTCCTGAGGAATTAAAACGTGAACCTTGGTTAAAACAACAATACGATTGTATCTTGCTTGATCCACCACGTTCGGGAGCTAAAGAAATTATTGAACATTTTGGTAAATTAAAGGCAAAACGTATTGTTTATGTATCTTGCCATCCAGCTACATTAGCACGTGATGCTGGCGAATTAGTTCACACGCATGGTTATAAACTCAAAGGAGCAGGGGTGATGGATATGTTTCCACAGACAGCTCATGTAGAATCCATTGCTGTTTTCGAAAAATGATACTAAATTATTTTAAGATGCTGAGTTATAACTTAATTTTTAAACCCTCCATCTGAAATTATTGGAATGGGATCATAATTATTTATAAGCTTAAGTTATGAGCCATTCAGAACGCATAAGATACACCGTTACAGGATATAATTTCACAGAAATATCCAAAGGTAAGGGGTCAATTGAATATCAATTAACAGATGATTTTGGTAACGAGAGAACCGTTACTGCAATGGCTAAAATTAATATTTTTAAGAACGTAAGTAAAGTACGACCAATTTATCATCGTGAACTACCCCTAATAAAAGCATTGGCACAAACACAACTGAATGATTCAGTCATTGTTGATTTCTCCGAATACAATAAGCAACATCCTCGTGGGTCCATGCGTAAACAAAAGATATCAATACCTTCTGTTAAAGTTAAAAATGTTGGTACATCACAAATCTCAGATTTTTCATCTTTATTAGATAATAAAACGCGTTTAATCCAACTAATGTTAATTACGCTTACTGGTTTTATTACTATTTCGTATTTAATTTCAAAAGTACCTTCTCCATTCGCATAAAAACGAAGCTCATTCGTTGAAAACCTATAACTTATATTTACGCTGTTGAATTGTTTAATACTGATGTATATGAAACTTGTAACATCAGTTAACATTCGGTTATGGCAAAATTTGAATCAATTAATCTACTTTTCAAAATTCTGAAAGAATCTCATCATCCCGTTTCTAAATTATTACTTCAGGAAAAATTAGAGTGTTCGACGGCGACAGTAGAACGGTATCTTACTGAATTGCGTGATACCTATGGTCAAAAAGTAGAATATATTCGTGAATATAAAGGTTATCAATTACAGATTGAAAGCAATGATATTGAGTTACCTAGTCACTTATTTTCAAGCCAAGAAATTAATGCGATATTGTTAGTAGATCAACTTATTGACGACTTAGAACCTGGTTTTCTCAAGCAAGACTTACAAAGTGTAAAACAGCATTTATCACAAATTAAAGACAAGTTTACACAAGACTCAACGATTCAAGAAAAACGAATTCGAATGCTTAATATTGGTAAGCGTATTAACTCCAATGATCATTTAAGTGATGTCACACAGGCTGTATTGTGCCGTAAATTAATAACTATTGAATATGATTCTCGTACTCTATCTGAAAACCCTGCCCCAACTAGATTACTGTCTCCTCAACGCCTCACTCATTATCGTGACAACTGGTATTTAGATGCTTGGTGTCATCTTCGTGAGGCACTTCGTACTTTTGCTATAGAACGTATCGTTAACCTACAGCAGATGAATGACTTGGAACACCAGATTGTTAATCTTACACAGGAGCAACTCGATAAACACTATACAAAGACTTTCGGTATTTTTGGTGGGAAAGTTAAAAATACAGCAATACTTAAATTCTCACCGCATCGGTCTCAATGGGTTTCTGAAGAAGTTTGGCATCAAGATCAGTCTGGTTTTTGGTTGGATGATGGAAGTTATCAACTTTTAATTCCTTATGGCAGTGATTTAGAACTTATTGGGGATATTCTAAAGTATGGAGATCAAGTGGAAGTAATAGAACCTCCAGAATTAAGAAAAAGACTTAAGCAACAAGTAGAAAGTTTAATTGATTTATACAATTAATATTCCTTCATGTTAACTCTAGTTTTCTTAAAGAATATTTTAATAAAGGGTGTCTTGGACAAAAAAAAATTATTTTCTACACCATCATGTATTGAGGGAGTTGATTCGTAAACTATAACTATTCTTAAATCACTTAAAGGGTAGAAAAATGGAATTAACAACAATTAAAGAAATTTTAGGGGCTATTTTATTCTTATTAATGATTTGGGGAACGAGTTACTTGTTTCTATTACTTGAAACCTTATAACTAATATTTCATACACATAAAAAAAGCAGCTTAAAAGCTGCTTTTTTTATGAAGAATGTATCAAGTAAATATTACTCGATGCCACCATCATGTTCATCTTGCCATTTTTGAAGCTCATCCCATTTACCATCAGCAGCCATTTTAGCTTGCTTAGGCCATGAACCAGGGTTCATTGCTCCGAAACGACCTTCAGACTCATCAAGAATCTTTTGTACCGCTTCAACTTTAGCTTTACCAAGGTCAGCAAAAGTAACAAGTCCAGCAGCAACTAATGCGCCAGCTGCTTTTGGTCCGATACCTTCAACTTTTGTTAAATCATCAGCAGCTGAATCTTTCTTAGCTTTTGCTGGAGCAGCTTTCTTAGCTGCTGGCTTTTTTTCAGCTACTGCTTTTGGAGCTGCTTCTTTCTTTGGTGCGGCCTTCTTAGCTGCTGGTTTTTTAGCTGCTTTAGCATCTTCGTCTGTATCTGCTGCTTTAGCTTTTGCTGTCGCTTTTTTAGCTACAGTGCCTTTGCCATTGATATTCTGAATCTGGATTTGAGTGAAATTCTGACGATGTCCCGTACGCTTCTGATGATGCTTACGACGTCTAAACTTAATGATTTCAACTTTCTTGGCACGACCATGTGCAATGACTTCAGCTACAACTTTTGCACTAGCAATAGTTGGAGTACCGATAGTGATATCATCACCATCTGCAATCATTAATACTTCTTCGAATGTTACTGACTCACCGATACCGGCTTCAATAGATTCAACTTTAAGAACATTTCCAGGCTCAACACGATATTGTTTACCACCTGTTTTGATTACTGCGTACATTTTATTCTTCCTTCGATACGAGTGTTAAAAAAATAGTTAAAATAGACGTAAAACTGAAATCGTAAAACGCTTCTTAACTAAGCCGCGCGATTAAACGATTAACTGGCGTGGTTGTCAAGGTTTAAGCGCTATTTTATACCATTTTTTCTATATTAAATATCATGCTTTACCCAATAATTACGGTAACATAATCACTTAAAATATTATGGAAAGCCGAAGTGTCAAAAAAGAATAAATTCAATCTCAGCGCCTTTGCTAGTAAATACCTTAATTTTATCTCAGAAGAGAGACGAATGGCTATTTGGCCTGCATGGTGGATGATGCGAATTAAGGTCACTTCATTAGCTAATGATTGGCGTGAAGTTCGTATTACCTTACCGCTAACATGGATTTCTAAAAATGCTGGAGGTGGAATGTTTGGTGGTTTCCAAGCCTCGCTAGCGGATCCTATCGCACCCTTGGCCTGTGTGAAGATATTTAAGGGTTACGATGTTTGGACACGTAAATTAACCGTTGATTTTGAAAGACCTGGAATTACAGACTTGGAATTACGTTTTGATTTTCCAATTGAAAAAGAGCAGGAAATATTTGAAGAGCTGGCTAAACGAGGACGAAGTACGCCTACTTTTGAGTATGGTTTGTATCTTCAGGATGGCACATTATGTACTAGAGTTGAGTGTGTTGTTGCAATTCGTGAACAAGGATACGCAAATCGAAAAA
>CALISP010000249.1 GCA_938041705.1 uncultured Cocleimonas sp.
TATGTCGCTGGCGCTGATGATATTTATGTTTCACCAAGTCAGATAAGACGTTTCGGTTTAAGAACTGGCGATACGGTTGCCGGAAAAATACGCACACCAAAAGATAACGAACGTTACTTTGCTCTATTGAAAGTTGACACAATCAATACTGAGCCACCAGAAAATGCACGAAACAAAATTTTATTTGAAAACCTCACACCTATTCACCCTGATGAGCGCATGCGCATCGAACGTGGCAACGGTAGCACAGAAGATATAACAGCTCGTGTTATTGATATTGTTGCTCCAGTAGGTAAAGGTCAGCGTGGCTTGATTATCGCACCGCCTAAAGCGGGTAAAACGATGATGCTACAAAACATCGCGCAAAGTATTGCTACCAACCAACCAGATGCTCACTTAATTGTTCTTCTGATTGATGAACGTCCAGAGGAAGTGACAGAAATGTCTCGCATGGTTCAAGGTGAAGTTGTTTCTTCTACCTTTGATGAACCAGCAACGCGTCATGTTCAAGTTGCAGAGATGGTTATCGAAAAAGCAAAACGTTTAGTTGAGCATAAAAAGGATGTCATTATTCTTCTTGATTCTATTACCCGTCTAGCTCGAGCATACAATACGGTTGTACCGTCTTCAGGCAAAGTATTGACTGGTGGTGTTGACGCGAATGCATTGCATCGCCCTAAGCGCTTCTTTGGTGCGGCACGTAACATTGAAGAAGGCGGAAGTTTAACTATTTTAGCAACGGCCCTTATTGATACCGGTTCTAAAATGGATGAGGTTATCTACGAAGAATTCAAAGGTACTGGTAACTCTGAGTTACACCTTGATCGTAAGATTTCTGAAAAACGTGTTTATCCTGCAATTAATGTAAACCGGTCAGGTACTCGTCGTGAAGAATTACTGGTAGGTGAAGATGAACTACAGAGTTTATGGATTCTGCGTAAATTCTTACATCCTATGGAAGAAGTTGAAGCTATGGAATTCTTATTTGATAAGCTTCAAAAGACTAAAACAAATGAAGAGTTTTTCAATAACATGAAAGGCTAATCAATAAACGTTTTAAAGACACCCCCCTACTTTCTATACATTATCTGAATACAACTATTATTGTTTTTCAGAAATAATGATCAAAATAGCCTCATATTACTACTGTAGTATGAGGCTATTTTTTTGAGCACATTGGTTTTTTGAGTTTAATTAACTACAATGTTATAGAAGAAACGATCTAGAGGTATGCAAATTGTCAGCTGAATTAGAATTAAGATGGTTGAAAACCGACCGAGTACGAGGCGCCGCAAAACGGTTCGCTGAGTTCTGTAAAGAAGATGTCAAAAGCCAATCTGAGGCTGAAGATTTTGATATTGATAAATACCAAGATGCAATCAAAATAGTATTAGAGAAATTAGATGATTCAATTTCTGTAGAGGAGTTATTCAATGCTGATTAAATCTTTAGAAGCGATAAACTTTCGCAAATACAATAAGCTGATTGTTAATGATATTCCTGAGTCTGGCGTAATTACTATTGAAGGATCTAACGAATCCGGAAAAACCAGTATTGGAGAAGCCATTTGTTTTGCGCTTTTTGGCCGTACTTTTTTTCAAGATCAAAAAAGCTTACACAAAGTAGTCTGCTGGGGAACTGATGTTGCAGAAGTAACATTAAACTTTAAAACCGCTGATGAAACTGTTTACTCACTTTGGCGTAGTGTTAACCGTAGTGGTGAAATTAGTGTAAGACTGAATAAATTCGATGAAACTATTAATATCAAAGATGATACCAGTGCAATTCAGGACAACGAAAAAGCTGAAGATGCCCTCGCCAAAATTCTAGGGTTCGATTTTGATGCATTCTCAAATTCATTTTATTTAGCACAAAGAGAGCTAACTTCACCTGATCCACAAAGTTACTCTATCAAACAAATGGCTGGTATTTCAGCCTACGCTAAAATCACTGATAACTTAGAGCTTTCTAATCAAAGAAATGCCGACTCTATTAGCGAGCTGCAACCTCAGGTTGATACCAACCAACAAAAACTAGATGAAATAGATCTGGATGAGACATGGTTGCCAGAATTAATTGACGCAGATGAAACTCTTGGTAATGAGCAAAAAGGCAGAGAGCAACTATTAAGCCAATTAAATGACAATGATCAGCTATATGTTAATAATTTCTCGAGTTTTAATAGTGCTAAGAAATCCTCAGGGATGTTTAGTTTCTTAACTAAATTCGGGTTTTTAACTACTGCTGTATTATGGATACTTTGGATAATAAACACCTATTACCCAGAAATGTTAATCGAATTTTTAGTTAATAACTTTGGAGATTCCGCACTATCATCTTTTGCAACTTTTGCTGAAAATTGGCTATTGCCTGCTGCAGTCATTTCATTGCTTGTGGCTATATTTAGTTGGTTTATGACTAAAAATGCTAAGGCCAAAATGTCTGAATTAAATACTGAAGCCAAAGGTTTTTCTGAACTTTTAAGCAATGGTCATGGATACGTAACAACATTGGCAGAATCTTTACTACCAGAACGAGTAGTACAGTTGCTGCATGAACGTGATACTGATCCATCAACACTGCAGGTATTACCACCAAGAGAACAGTTTAATAACCTTACTCGTTTAATCACTGATACGGCCGATTATCAAGCTGACCCAGAAGAAATGAGTGCAGCTACAACTCGATTAGGTGAAGCTCTCAAAAAACAAGACTTGGAAGTAGGAGACTTGAGCAATAAGATTCTTCATGATATTAGTGAAGAAAAGGTTAGAGCTGATAATGCTGGCAATCTAAGAGCGACGTTACATAACTTATTTAAGGTTATAGACAAGTGTAACTACAGTATTGAAACCCAAACCATAGCAATAGGAATCATGCAAAGAGCCGCTAGTGACTCTATAGAAAAGTTTAATCAAAACATCTCTGATGTTTCAGCAAATGCATTACCTAACTTCACTCAAAATCGTTACAGTAAATTGAAAATTGCTGAAGACTTTTCAGTACAAATTTACTCTGATGAGAAAAAAGATTATATGGATTTTGATGAGATATCATCAGGTACCCAACGTCAAGTGATGCTGTCTTTAAGAATTGCAATGTCAGAGCAACTTTCTATTAATTCTGGAAATGATGAACAGTTTATCTTTCTTGATGAGCCATTTGCATTCTTTGACCAGTCTCGCACAAATGCAACCTTAGAAAACTTGCCTAAAGTTAGTAATGTTATCAATCAAGTTTGGATATCAGCTCAAGAATTTCCTAATGATGTAACCGTAGCTAAGCAGATTAAATGTCCAATTGATAAAAGCGAATTAATAGTTTAATTATTTATAAAAAGACTCTTTAAATTAAGCTGCTATATAGGAATGACCAAATATACTATGTCTTAAATTGTATTTGAAAGTTAAGTAAAACTTAAAATAATACAAAATTTAGAATACATTCCCTCTCTAAATAACTTTAAGCAATTGTTTGTTAAAAAGTAGGGGGGGTGTCTTTTAAGTATTGTTTAGATCTAAATTATATAATAAAAAAATAAATTAGATTATACGGCTACGAAAGGGGAATCAAATGCCGCTTAAATTAGGAATTCCGCGTGAAACAGCTGCTGGGGAAAAGCGTGTTTCAATGGATCCAACAGTGCTAACTCAACTTACTAAGTTGGGCATCAAAGTGTTTATTCAAAAAGGCGCTGGTGAGTTAGCATTTTTTGATGACGACTCGCTCAAAGAAGCCATAATTGTTGAAGACATTAAAGAGCTTTCTGAAATTTCAGATGTCATTTGGCGTGTAAAGCCACCATCACTGGAAGAGGTGAACTTAATGCGCGAAGGTTCCGTATTAATTGGCACCTTAATGGCACATAACAATATTTCCATGCTGAAAGCCTTAGAAGACAAAAAACTAAGCAGCTTTAGTATGGAACTCATTCCACAAATGTCTCGTACCCATTCAATGGATGTCCTGTCCTCACAAGCCTCTATTGCAGGTTATAAAGCAGCAATCATGGCTGCTGACTTGGCACCATCATTCTTTCCTATGCTAAACACAGCTGCGGGCACAATTCGCCCATCAAAAGTGATTGTTATTGGTGCAAGTGTTGCAGGTTTACAAGCCATTGCAACTGCAAAGCGATTAGGAGCAATAGTTGAGGCATACGATGTTAACCCTGATACCAAAGAACACATAGAATCCCTAGGTGCAAAAGCGATTGAACTGGAAGTGTCAGCTGTAAATAATAATGGTAATGCATACGAGCTATCTGAAAATGAAAAAAATCAACAACAGCAAGAATTAGCAAATTACATTGCTAACGCTGATGTCCTTATTACTACTGCATCGATAATGGGTAAAGTTGCACCTAAAATCATCTCACGAAACATGGTTAATATGATGAAAAAAGGATCAGTGATTGTGGATCTAGCCGCCGAAGATGGAGGCAACTGCATTTTAACTAAACCAGGAAAAACTATTACTCACCAAGGGATTATCATTCATGGCCCTTTAAATGTAACAAGCCAGATGCCAAGTCATGCAAGTAAAATGTATGCCAAAAATCTGTTCAACTTTATGTCTTTATTAATCGATGACAAAAGTGATTACGTTCCAAACTTTGAAGATGAAGTAGTTATTGGAGCACTATTAACCAAAGATGGTGAAGTAATGCACGAAGGAACGCTTGAGTTGCTTAATAAAACCTTAGGGGAGAAATGATAATGGATGGTTTTATTGCATTATATATTTTCATATTAGCTGCGATTACTGCTTATGAAGTAATTTCCAAAGCACCTGCTAATTTACATACACCCTTAATATCAGCCGCTTGTTTTATCAATGGTATCGTATTAGTCGGCGCCATAATTGTCATGGGCAAAGCTGAAACAAACATAGAGATAATTATTAGCTTTATAGCTGTAATGTTAGCTACTGCTAATGCAGTAGGTGGTTATTTTATCAGTGCCAGCATGATGAGCTTATTCAAAAAAAATAATAAAAATACGGGGAATCTGTAATGTCTGATTTAACCCAACCTATTGCACAAGGGTTTGCACAAAATATCGCTCAGATTGTCTATCTTATTAGTGCTCTATTATTCCTTTTCGGTCTAAAAAGAATGAGTTTGCCAACCACTGCCAAAAGAGGTTTATCTTACGTTGTAATTGCTATGCTTAGTGCAGTGCTAATTACTTTTATCCATCGTGAAGTACAAAATAATTATTTATGGATGGCTATGGCGATTTTTATAGGTGGTTCAGTTGCTACTTTTCTTACAAAAGGAATCAAGTTTACTGAAACACCGAAAATGATAGCCCTTTTTACTGGTTTAGGTGGAGGCTCAGCAGCTGCATTAGCGGCAGTAGAAATCATCAATCTGGATTATTTATCAGACACTGTGAAATACATCGCACTAGCGGGGGCTTTAATTGGAAGCATTAGTTTCTCAGGCTCTTTAATCACCTATCTCAAACTCCAAGGATCAATCAAGGGATTAATTCATTTTCCTATGCAACAGTGGTTGAATGCGCTCATTCTGGTAGTAGCAATAACTTTCGGTGTCGCTATTGTTTTAAATGGTGGTCAGGCTGATGTCACTTCATTAGTATTATTTTTTGCTCTCTCTCTTTCACTTGGGATATTGGTGACTATCTCTATCAGTGATGCTGATACGCATATTCTTATAGCACTGTTTAATATATTTACTGGAATAGCTATAGGACTTATAGGTTATGTACTATTAAACCCAACAATGATGATTGCAGGGTTCTTAGTCGCGGCTGCAAGCCTTAAGCTTACATTATCTATGACTAAATCAATGAATCGGCCCATTTCAAACGTATTGTTTGGAGATGAAGCAACGGATGATTATTCGAATCTAAGTCTTGATAGTTCAAATACAAATTTAATTGCTAGAGAGCTACAAAGTAACGATGCTGCAATGATGATGGCATTTGCCAAAAATATTATTATTGTACCCGGTTACGGGATGGCCGTAGCTCAGGCGCAACATAAGCTTTGGGAAATGAGCAAACTACTTATTGATAAAGATGTAAATATTAGGTTTGCAGTTCACCCTGTTGCAGGGAGAATGCCGGGGCATATGAATGTTTTGCTCGCAGAGACAGGAATACCATACGAATCTATTTATGATATCGATGAGATTAACGGCGAATTTGACAGTACCGATGTTGTCTTACTTATAGGTGCTAATGACACAACAAATACATCCGCACGCAACGATCAAAATAGCCCTATTTTCGGGATGCCAATTCTCAATGTTGACAGAGCAAAGAATGTCATAGTGATAAAACGTGCTGAAGGTACAGGCTTCTCAAACATTGATAATCCACTATTTTATCAAAAGAATACGGGGATATTGTATGGAGATGCTCAGTCTGTACTTGGCAAAGTAGTTGGCGAACTCAAAAAATTATAATTTAAATATAATTGGGACTTAAACAGGTTAACTCATTTCGCTATCTGAAAAGTATTTTTAAAAAACCTTCCTCAAGCGTATTTTTTTGCTTAATGTGTATGATAGTCAAATCCTAGGTATTACAACTTTCATAATGCAAGATAAGCAATCCATTGCCGTTAGAGTCGCTATTCAAAGACCCATCTATAAGCTCTTAGATTATGCATATAATCCTTCTTTAGAGTCCACTATAAAACCGCTTCCTGGCTGCCGAGTTAAAGTTAATCTTGGAAATTATCCGATTACAGGTATTGTGGTGGAATTTGACGTGCATAGTGGCTTTGATGAACTCAAACCTATCTTAGAGGTTATTGATGAAGCACCACTACTCGACCCTGCATTATTAAAATTATTAAATTGGGCCAGCGGCTATTACTTTTATCCATTAGGAGAAGTGTTATTCCATGCCTTACCCAATACGCTTCGTAAAGGCAAAAAACCACCGCAATTAACACTATGGTCAGCCATTGAGCCAAAAGAAACAATCAAAGGGCACCCCCCCACTTTTAAGCTATTTCTTGATCAATTAAAACGTTCACCAAAACAAAGTCAATTGTTTGAATTTTTAATTAATAATGGAGAATCAGATGCTATTCAACTTCACGATGCCTCTGGTGATAATTGGCGCACATCGCTAAACCAATTGATTAAAAAAGACTTTATTAGCTCCAGAGAAATTGATGCTGATTATTTTCCTAGTAAGTCAAATATTAAAAAAAGCACTAAAACAGCATTAACGTTGACTGATGAACAACAACATTGTGTAGATGAAATTCAGAAACACTTTAGTAATGAAAAGCTAAAACCAATATTACTACATGGCATAACGGGTAGCGGTAAAACAGAAGTGTATCTGCGCTCTATTGAAAACCTATTAGCGGAAGGTAAACAGATATTAGTACTAGTTCCTGAAATAGGTTTGACGCCACAATTATTGCATCGTTTCCAACAACACTTCCCACAATACTCCATAGTATCATTGCATTCAGGCTTATCTGATGGAGATCGAATTAGAGCATGGCTAGGCGCAAGGTCAGGGGCTATCCAAGTTGTTATTGGCACGCGTTCTGCGGTCTTCACTCCGATGCAAGATATCGGAGCGATTATTATTGATGAAGAGCACGATGCGTCGTTTAAACAGCAAGAAGGATTCTTATATCAAGGCCGTGACATGGCTATTAAACGTGCCCATGATGCTAACATCCCCGTTTTATTAGGAAGCGCTACACCCTCTTTAGAGTCTTTTCATAATGCAGAACAACACCGCTATCATTATCTTCGGTTAGATAGTCGACCAGGCACCAGTAAACCACCTCAAATGGTATTACAGGATATCCGTGCTTTACCTCTGGAAGCTGGAATAAGTAATTTAATGCTGACGGAGATTCGACAGCACCTAAACCAGCGCAATCAAGTAATGTTATTTTTGAATCGACGTGGTTTTTCTCCAGTCATAATGTGTCCTGATTGTGGCTGGCATGCCACTTGTAATAACTGTGATATGGGAATGACCTATCACGCTGCAGCTGGAAAAGTGATTTGTCATCATTGTTCGTTAGAAGCTCCAATTAGTTCTACATGTCCGGATTGTAATCAAAATAGACTAACGACCTTGGGTCAAGGCACTGAACGGATTGAAGCTGTATTAAAAACGTATTTCCCTGATATTCCTATTGTGAGAATAGATCGGGATAGCACTTCTCGAAAAGGCTCTTTAGAAAGCAAGCTCAATATAGTCAACAAAGGTGAACCCATAATTTTAGTGGGAACGCAAATTCTAACCAAAGGCCATGATTTTCCAAAGCTAACGTTAGTTGGCATTCTAGATGTTGATCAGGCTTTGTTTAGTGTCGATTATCGAGCGGAAGAACGTTTGGCTCAGCAAGTGTTACAGGTCGCTGGCAGAGCTGGCAGAGGAGCAGATAAAGGCAGAGTTGTATTGCAAACATCGCAACCACAACACCCATTATTATTAAATTTACTCGCTCAAGGTTATACCGAGACAGCAAGGGATTTATTGAACCAAAGAACACTATGGAACTACCCACCATTAGGTTCGCAAGCATTAATTAGAGTGAATGCTGAAGATGAAGCTATTGCACTCAAATTTATAACTAATGTTTCTTTAAAGTTACGTGAATTACTTGATACAGACGAGATATCTGAATCACATAACACTGATATAGACCTATTAGGACCAATGCCATCACCTATTGCGAAACGAGCAAAAAGATATCGTTTTCAAGTATTAATATCTGCAAAAAATCGACGTGATTTACATCAATTTTTAGCCAATGGTTTTTTAGTACTTACGCAAGAAAGAAAATTAGGTGGCGTAAGATGGAACCTCGATATTGACCCTACAGATTTTGTATAAATAATATTTACACTTGTATCTATTATCAAACCTCATGAGAAGATTCTTGTAAGTATACGAAAATAATGGCAATATTGGTGTCGGGGAAGTTCTTGCGCTTTGGCAAATTTAAAATAATATAATGCTATTTCTATAGCCTTTAATAGCAAATAGTACGCATAAGAGTGTATCAAAATGTATAAAGATTTTAAAAAGAGTGAAACTCTAGACACGGGCTTTACATCAGGAAGTAGTCTTTTGTGGATGTTTTCAGGAATTGTTTTGGGTCTTCTCGTGGGCCTGGGAATGTATTTTTTCTCAAATGATAAAATGCCTCGAGTCTCAATGATCGACTCTTTAGAAAAGAAAATCCAAAAAGTACAAACCGAAAAATCTGCAACAAAAACCCTTAGTTCTACTTCGAACCCAAAATTTAATAAAACTCAAGAAAAAAATAACAAGAAGGCTGTAGAAGAACGTAAAAACAAATTTAGTTATTATGCAGTATTACCCAATCTAGATGTTCCTGTTAGCTCAGCAAAGCCTATCAATACCTCTCCAACAATTGCATTAGCAACTACTAATAGTGCTGAAACGAATACAAATCAACAAATAACTGAACAAGTAATAGTAGCAATTGACGAACAGATAGAGGCACCAGTTGAAGAAGCTGTCATTGGAGATTACCTACTTCAAGTTGCTTCCTTCAAAAAAGAAAGTATGGCTGATAAAACACGTGGTCGTTTAAGCAACAAAGGTATTGATGCTTATGTTCAAAAGAAAAAAATAAAAGGCCGTTTTTGGTATCGAGTAGTAGCTGGACCAGTTGATCAACGCAGTGTAGATAACTGGAAATATACCGCAGAAAAGTTAGGGCATAAGCCCTTGGTTATTTCAGTCAGATAATGACTGGGATGAATTATGGCGAAAGTCGACAACACCTTTGATAACACTCCCCTAGATCCTAGTAAGGATAAAGGCGATGCCCCGAGCCTTATGCAAGGCCAAATAGC
>CALISP010000250.1 GCA_938041705.1 uncultured Cocleimonas sp.
TATTCAACGAAGTAGCCTTAAATATCAACGTGGTGACTGTGACCTAGGGATAGGCGGTTGTGACTCCTGTGATTTAGGTGGTAAGGGTTCGTTACCTTTAGATTGTTACAGTGGATGTGATATTTTTCATTCTGATAGAAAAAATCGCAAAAGAGATTTATGGATATTAGCTTCTGTGATTTTAATTCTTATATTACTAGCGTATTACTTTGTCGGCAGACAGGTTGATTTAGTTGATATTAGACTTAAAGAAGGCGTTGAAGAAACATCAGATCGTTCTTTAGGAAAATTATTTAACACTCAACTTCCTGATTACAAAATCAATTTCATTTTGGATAATGGTAAGACTTCAACCAATACACTAAGAAATACTTCAGCTAAAAGCTGGATTAGTCTTAAGCCTAAAGGCTCGCTATACTTGAGTAATATAAAAGAAATGACGATCGTCGATAAAGAAATTACCAAGAGTATAAAGCTCGAGTCATTCTCATTACCAAGTAAAAGCGGTGAAGGTGAAAAATTCGAGTATACGATTAGGAAAAAGTGGGACTTCTTTTAAACAGTTTATTCATATCTATTTATTTGCCCCCCCTACTTTTCAAAGCTTATTGTGAGGTTTCATATTGTCTCAATAACGCTATACAGATTCCGCTGCTATTCGGTTAATCCAGGAAGGTAGATTTCATACCCAATAACCGTTAGTTGTTTCATAAAAAAAACAACATCCTCTTTGCTGAGATCTCGATGAGTTTCAAGAAAGTTATAAGTTGGAGTTGTTGTTTCTTTGCTGTACAAATCCCCGCGATTTAAATCTAACTTGTTATACACAAATTCTTTCGCTGATTTATGACAACTACTGCATTCTTGTTCAAATCGAGTTTTGTTGTTTGCTTGTGTAAGCAACATTGAGTAAATCGCATCTGCTTTACTTTTGGAAAGATAATGATTAGTTAAAAAATTGCGAAAGGTCTCTTTATGCATTGGACCTTGTAACTCACCATCCACAACCTTTAAATGATTACGGGCTATATCACTAGAATCACCGTGACAGGTAAAGCATGTTTTATCCCATATTTTTTCTGCATTATATGGAACTGGTTTTGTTTCTGTCGCTGATGCTTTAGTTGTAAAAGCTATCGAGATTAAAAATATCATCAATATCAACGAAGGGACTTTCTGTAAGAGCTTGTATTTGAAACTCAATTTCAAATACAAATCTGGCAATGCTTCTTGAACAAAATTCATTGGTACGCCTATAAGATAGAAATATAGGGTTTAAAGATTATCATGAAATCTCTATTTATCACAAAACCACCTTTTTCATTAAAGCTAAAGGAATAAAAGGCTAGTAATCTTTAAGCAAGAGACCAAAAGACACCTTACTACTTTTAGACTTTATTTAAACTAAAGTGTCTTACTTATTCTTAGATATAAACTCAGTACTTGTTCCAATGATTCCTTTTTTTAACAACACCAAAAAACCTCCAATAATTACACCCAAAACAACCAATAAAGTGGCACCTGATAAGAAAGCTAGTGACAAGATTGTTGTTAGAATGACAAATAATCCTAGCAACATATCTTTGTTGGAGTTTTTTAGAATTAATTGGTTATTACAAGAGGGACAGCAAAAAAGTGGTGTATTAGAGGGTTTTTCTTCATCAATAAAATTAGGAAATATGTTTTCATGCCTGCAGTCTGGGCACTTCATAATTTGTTTTTGTAATTTACTACCTATTTTAAGCTTACCCATTATTTTTTGTATTTCATCTCATTAGATTTCAAATCAATATAAAAGAAAAGCTTATCAAATGACACCCCCCTACTTTTGGGAACTTTCTTAAAGTTCACTTTGTAAAGCGTGAAACAGAGCTTCAATCTTCCTTCGTTTATTGGAAACCTAAGAGGCAATTATCACTTTCAAAGCTTTTGGTATAACTTCAAATTCCGCAGGCGTTTCTCCTACAAACTCACCATCAAGTTCTAATAGTGTAGGCGCATCTTCAACGGCTTCCACTTTTATGTGCTGAGCCTTGAAAAGTTCTGCATCTTTAAATTTTGCGATTTTCCCACCATAGAGGTAATGCGTAGAAGCAATGACTTTCAGTTTTGGAATGCTATTGACGTATGAAACAGCAAATTGTCCATCGTTAATTTCAGCATGGGGAACAAATTGCATTCCGCCACCGCTATATTTACATAAACCAATATTAATGGTGTAAAAATGCTGATTTGCCACTTCTTTACCATCTAAAATAAGACGGGCCTGTTTGTTTACGTATTCAAATAAACATTTGAATATCAATAAATAATAAGACAATGCATTTGTTCTTTGCTTATTAGACTCCCTTGCGATATAGGCATCGTATGCCATTCCTGCAACATTCACAAAATATCGTTGGTCTGGTTTTTTGTTTCTATAGAACTTCGCTAAACCTATATCTTGAAGTGTGGTTCTTCCTTCTTTTATAATCGCCACTGCATTTGTGATATCTCTTGGAATATGGTGAGTTTTCACCCAATCATTCCCCGTACCCACAGGAATGAAACCGTAAACAACTTCATTAGTCGAAACAGTATTTTGTTGCATCAAGCCATTAATGATTTCGTGATTAGTCCCATCGCCACCAACACCAATAAGCTTTTTTGATCCTTTTTCGATTAATAACTTAGCTATTTCAGTGCAGTGTAAAGCACGCTCTGATCGGTGAACTTTAAACGATATATTCGCCTTATTTAGAGCAGCTTCAATGTTATTCCATTGTTTACCTGCTTTCCCGTTACCTGCCGAAGGATTGATAATGACTTGCCACATAGATTATGTTGAATCGTTATTTAGAACTTATTAAATATAGTCGAAAA
>CALISP010000251.1 GCA_938041705.1 uncultured Cocleimonas sp.
CGAACACAAATTTATTTTTTCAAAACACTCATTCCATTAGCCGGATTCCTAGTATTACTTCAAGGAATAGCTGAAATAATGCGCTGTATTTCTTGTATACGAACTGGTGAATGGCCTCCGCGTTTACATGATGTTGAAGAAACTGAAGTGATGTTAGCCAATCAAGAAGAACAAATGGAAGAAGCTGAGAAAATCAAGCAAGAAATAGAAGAGTCAATGAAAGGGGAAGAAAAATGACAGATCCACAAATCGCAATAATGATGCTGATCTTATTCATCATTATTGTATTGCTCGGTTTCCCTATTGCATTTACCTTAATTGCCATGGGTTTAGGCTTTGGTTATTACGCCTATGCTAAAGAAGACCAAATGGACCATATTTTTGGTAATAATATCTTCGACTTGTTTGTATCGAATACCTTCTCGGTTATGTCAAATGAGGTTTTGGTGGCCGTCCCGCTGTTCTTATTTATGGGCTATGTAGTAGAACGCGCGAACATTATAAACCGATTATTTTTTAGTATTCAGATAGCCACACGTCACGTGCCTGGTTCTATGGCGATAGCTGCATTAGCAACTTGTGCCCTATTTGCAACTGCTACAGGAATAGTAGGAGCCGTTGTTACGTTAATGGGCTTACTTGCTTTACCCGCTATGCTTAAAGCAGGCTACGATAAGAAACTTGCCGCAGGTGTTATTTGTGCAGGTGGAACGTTAGGTATATTAATCCCACCGAGTATTATGTTGATTGTTTACGCTGCGATTGCTCAAGTATCACCAGTGCGTTTATATGCAGCTGCGCTCTTCCCGGGAATCTTGTTAGCCAGCATGTATATGATGTACGTAGTCATACGTGCAACGCTTAACCCTAGTCTAGCTCCTAAGCCAAAAGCAGAAGACATACCGCCAATGGGAATGATTATTTGGCAATTACTTACGTCATTTGTACCGTTGTTTGTTTTAATTTTAGGTGTTTTAGGTTCAATACTAGCAGGTATTGCAACGCCTGCAGAAGCAGCAGGCGTTGGTTCATTAGGTGGACTGGTCTTAGCGGCTATTTATCGCTCGCTATCTTGGCAACGCCTAAAAGAAGCGGTTTATTTAACCGCTAGAACATCAGCAATGGTGTGTTGGTTATTTGTTGGTTCTTGGACCTTTGCTTCGGTATTCTCCTATTTAGGTGGTCATCAATTAATAGAGCATTGGATCTTAAGTATGGATCTAGGTCCGATTCAATTCTTAATCATCGCTCAATTGATTATCTTCTTCTTGGGTTGGCCCCTAGAATGGAGTGAAATTATTATTATTTTCGTTCCAATCTTCTTGCCGTTACTTTCACATTTCAATATTGATCCATTATTTTTCGGAGTGTTGGTGGCGCTTAATTTGCAAACCTCATTCTTGACCCCGCCCATGGCCATGTCCGCCTACTACTTAAAAGGTGTAGCGGGCACAACGGTTGAATTGATTGAGATCTTCAAAGGAATTATGCCGTATCTGTTTATTGTCATATTTGCGATGTTCTTGATGTATCAGTTCCCGCAAATAATACTATGGTTACCTGTATACCTCTTTGGATAACAGAAACTTGATTAAGTAATATTTGATCAATTGAATTGTTGGATAACTAACGTCGAAAAAGCGACGTTAGTTAAATAAGTTTGAATAAAAAGAAAACAAGAGTAATAAAGAATAATGAGCATTATTGAAATGAGCGTAACTGCTTCGGCAGCTGCGATACAAGCAGGCGAGTTAACATCGGAAGAGTTAGTTAAAGCCTACGTTGATCAAATAGATGCTCATGAAGCGACTGTTGAAGCGTGGGAGCATTACGATGCTGATTATGCCTTAACGCAGGCGCGTGATGCTGATATGTTACGCAGAAAAGGCCAACAAACGGGCCCGCTTCACGGCATACCCATTGGTGTTAAGGATATCTTTGACACGCATGATATGCCCACGGAAGACGGCACAATTATCCATAAAGGTCGAACGCCTGCTGACGACGCGTCAAGCGTTGAGCAGTTACGCCAAGCAGGCGCGGTGATTATGGGTAAAACGGTCACGACTGAGATGGCTGTATTACACCCTAGTCGAACAAAAAATCCGCATAACCCTGAATATTCACCCGGTGGATCATCAAGTGGTTCTGCCGCTGCTGTTGCAGCGAATATGGTGCCCTTAGCGATCGGAACTCAAACTAATGGTTCGGTAATTCGTCCTGCCTCTTATTGTGGCGTGGTGGGTTATAAACCCACTCATGGTTTGATCTCTCGTTATCGTGTGTTACTGCAATCATTAAACTTTGATCATGTCGGCGTGTTTGCAAGAAGCGTTGACGATGCAGCATTACTCGCTGAGCAAATGATGGCTTACGATAAACGCGACCCGAGCATGAAAGTACGAATGCCACCTAAGTTGTTGGCAACGATTGCAGAAGGTCCACTCGTTCCACCCAAGTTAGCGTTTGTGAAGACACCCGCTTGGGATACACATGCAGATAATGATGTAAAAGAAGGATTCACTGAAATTGCTAATTTCTTGGGAGACTCGGTTGAAGAACTCGATCTCACCCATTTATTAGAAGAAGTACCACATTGGCATAAGATCATTATGGAAACAGATATCGCGAAAAGCTTCAATCGCGACTATAAACAACATAAAGATCAATTGAGTGATAGCTTACGCGAATTGATTGAACGTGGTCGCAAAACTTTAGCGATCGAATACAATCATGCTGTCGACCATATCGGTGCACTGAATACCGCGATGGATGAAATCATGTCTGAATACGATGCAATCCTTACTCCTGCAACAACGGGTGAGGCACCAAAAGGATTCGAGACAACAGGCGATCCAATCTTCTGTACACCATGGTCATTCTGCGGTATGCCTGCAGTCACGTTACCGTTAATGCAAGGATCAAACAATATGCCTTTAGGCATTCAATTAACCTCGGCCAAAGGCGACGATGCACGACTGTTACGCACCGCCGATTGGTTAACAAAAAAAGTAAATGAAGGAATTT
This sequence comes from uncultured Cocleimonas sp., assembly GCA_938041705.1. Taxonomy (GTDB): domain Bacteria; phylum Pseudomonadota; class Gammaproteobacteria; order Thiotrichales; family Thiotrichaceae; genus Cocleimonas. The sequence goes on from CALISP010000251.1 coordinate 3,028, forward strand.
AAACATGGGTAATATAATTTCAGCCATACTTTCTCTTGTCGTTATCACCGCCTTTCTGGGTGGCTTGGCTTATTCAATCTGGGAAAATACCGAAGACATCGCCTTTCCTGTGATTGTCGCAATTATTTTAGCAATGGCATATCGCAGTGCTTATGATGAGTTTAAAGAGCGAAACGATGTTTAGAGTCGCTGATGTTTAGACTGATCTAAACAGACAATTTAAGTACTTAAAAGACACCTCCCTACTTTTATGCCTTTTTAATTAAAAAAGTTTAAAAAGTAGGGGGTGTCTTTTTGTATCTATAGCACAGTAATTAAATCTTAAAAAACATAAATAAAACTTGTAAATCTAAATGAGAATCATTACTATTTAATTTCTTTACGAAAATACAGATAATGAGATGAATAGCAAAGTGATCGATTCAGAAGTTAAAGTAACAGACATTATGAAAGGCAAAAAGAACGTTGTTTTGTTACATGACGAAAAACGTTATTCACTTTCAATCACCAGAAGAGGAAAGTTAATTCTTACTGCAGCAGAAGAAGTTTTAGCTAGCAAAATTTATATCACTAAATCTATCAACACTTAAATAACTGTTTAAAGACGACAAAGATTAAGTTCCTTTTCTTTGTCAATTTATATCAAGCCAATACACTCTATCGCCTCCTAGAGAGAGTTTGTATAGCCAGATCTTTTTAATCACGCAGTCAATCATTACTGCGACTAACAAAAGGTTTGAATCATGAAACTCGTATCACTTAATATCCAAATCAATGCCTGGTTAGACTGTAGCCATCCTTTTATCTCGCTACATAATAAAAATGACGGCGATCTAATGGCTTACTTTAATTCAGAAAAAATCAATAGTTTGATTGATGACGGTGAAATAACCGTTGAAGACTTTCAGTCAAATAGTATGGATAGTCAAATTGAGACCATCACTACGCTTCTTAGCATTAAGCAACAAGATGCTATATTTAGACGTCTACAAGACACACGTTTTACCTTTAAATTACGTGAAAAGTCGACTAAGACTCACCCTAAAAGTAATGTTCAATCTATTAAAAACAATAAGTCGTCAGAAGATATCTTATTTCCGTTTCTTGGTTTAAGTACTGCTTAAATAGAATCTATAAGAACACCCCGCCACTTTTAGTCTAAAAGTGGTGGGGTGTCTTTTTGTTTAACGTTTAACTCAGTACTTATTCAGTTCTATTTACCCAAGGCTGAACCAACACGTCGTGGATCAGCACCTCCTTCTAATCCATCTTTTGTTCTTATAATTCCGTGAAGTCCAGAATTTAAGTCACGCACGCTCACTTTATGGCCTTTAGCCTCTAATGCCTCTTTTAAACCAGCAGCATAAGTATTTTGTTCTAAGTCTGTACTGCCATTGCGATTCACAAAATGCGGTAGACTAATCGCCTCTTGGATATCTAAGTTCCACTCAAGCACACCTAACATTGTCTTAGCTACATAATTAATGATACGGCTTCCACCGGGAGAGCCAATCACCATCATTAAGTTATCGTCTTTATCGAAAACCATAAACGGTGACATTGAGCTTCTAGGTCGCTTACCCGGTTGAACTCGATTGGCAACTTTCTCGCCATCTTTCTCTTCACTAAACGAGAAATCAGTTAGCTGATTATTTAATAAAAAACCTCTTACCATAACAGTAGAACCAAACGCCATTTCGATACTAGATGTCATTGAAAAGCCATTACCTTCTTTATCAATAATACTAAAATGTGTGGTACTAGGTTGCTCTGGTGATTTTGCATCTTTCCAATTTGTATCTGCATTAGGTGGTGCACCTGCCTTCGCATCACCCATATCATTATTAACAATTAATTTAGCTCGTTCCTTTAAATAATCTCCATCAATCAAGCCTTCAACTGGAACATTAACAAAGTCAGCATCTGCCATGTATTTACCGCGATCGGCATAAGCAAGTTTGGCAGCTTGTGAAAATAGATGTATTGATTCAACTGACAATGGCTCGTACTGCGCGAGGTTTTTATCTTCCAACAGTTTTAATATTTGAATAACCGTCATACCACCTGAAGTTGGAGGCCCCATGCCACAGATTTTATATGCTTTATAATCAGCGCATACAGGCGCACGCTCGATTGCCTCATAGTTAGCCATATCTGCAAGACTCAATAGCCCTGGATTGTCTTCGGCTTGTTTTACAGCCTCAACTATATCCATCGCTATTTCGCCTTTATAAAAGCCTTTAGCCCCCAAAAAGGCGATGCGTTTAAGAGTCATTGCAAACTCAGGGTTAGTTTGAATCGTTCCCGCTGCAATTGGCTCTCCATTCGGGAAAAAATATTCCCACGTATCTTCATAACGACCTAATGCTGGATTAGTTTTATTCAGGATAGATGCACCCAATTTTGGTGAAATCTCAAAACCATCTTCAGCCAGTGAAATAGCATCTTCAAATAAGTCAGCCCAAGGTAATTTACCGTGTGCTTTATGGACTTTTTCTAACATCGCGACAACACCCGGCACACCCACTGCCCTTCCGCCTGCAAGAGCTTCCCACCAATTCATGTTCTTGCCGTTTTCTTGAAACAGCTTTCCATCAGCTAACATAGGCGCTTTTTCACGGCCATCATAACTACTCAGTATTTTATTGGCTTTATCCCAATACAATGAAAACGCCCCACCACCAATACCACTTGACTCAGGTTCAACAAGGTTCAAAACCATCTGCACCGTAATCGCTGCATCAATTGCGCTTCCGCCCTTTTCAATGATTCTTAGACCTGCTTCAGTTGCATAAGGATTTGCTGACGAAACCATGTATTCATTGGCTTTAGCAAGAACCTGTGGGATTCGACCATTTCCGAATTCAGGATAACGAGCTTCTTTGGCGTCAACAATGCTTGTTACAAAAGACAGAGAAATAAAAGTGGAAGATAAAATTAACAGTAGTTTGTTTGAATTTTTCATGTGAATTCTCAATAGTATTTTCATATAAATTAAGCTTAGCGCATGAATAATGATTTCACACTAAGTAAGGTTAATATCCCTGATTAAAAGACACCTCCCTACTTTTTAACTGTTCTTACGTTTTTGTTGTTTAAAAACATAAAGAGAAATTATGCACAGCTCAGCATTTTAACCATCAATAAGTGTTCCATCTTCATTTCTCAGTCTTTTCCCAGCGTGTACGTACCAATGAAGGTGTTTACTCGTTTGGTAAGTGCCGACATTACTACTAACGCGACAACCTCCCGTTTGTTTTTCAAGTTTTGATGTGACGTGATGAATCGCCATAAGAAAATCTTTAGCTAATTCGGCATCGATTGCATCTGATGAAGTAAGTGAATCAATATGCTTTTTGGGAATAATAACGACATGATGTTCAAAGTAAGGCTTTGAATGATGAAATGATAGAACCAGTTCAGTCTCAAAAACGACTTTTACTTCAAACTCCCCAGTTAGTACTTGTTCACAATAGAAATCGTTACATTCTGAACTATTTGTATTTCCAGTAACAAATAATTCATTATCATCAATCGCTCCATCGATTAACGCCTGAATATCTGTTTCTAAATTCTCATCTTTCCTTTTAGTCATTGTCTGCACACCAGGCAACTCCCAAATGACCTTTAGATTCGCACTGTCTTTAGCGAGGATAAAATTTAACGCATCAGTGCAATCTTGTTCTAAATTTTCTTCTTCCCAACTAACATCCTTATAAAACTGGGTATGTTCCTGTGCAAATTCCTCACAATCAGTTTCTGCAAAAAGTCCTTTCCAATCGCCCGCATTCAAATATTCCATCAAAACAGTCGAGAGTGTTGATTGTTGGTTCTTATTCAATTCATACATCAATATTTAATCTCATTTGGTTTAGCCGTTAGGTATAAATGATATAGAACCACATAAAAGATCATAAAAACAGACACTCATCTACTTTTTAGTAAACTCATCGTTCTATTGTTTATAACGAATAACTCAGCCGAGTTCAGCGAGACAAAAACTTTAGTTGACCCTTAAGGGTGAGATGTAATCGAATAATTATTTACTCATATAGCTTGTTTTCAATCAGCCATAAAGAGAAACTCTTATTCAACGGCAATTAATCAAAAGAGTAATCATGGCAACTGCATGCGCGCGACACATTTTAGTGAAAACTAAAGAAGAAGCAGAATCGATCAAAAAACAACTAGCAAATGGCAAAGACTTTGGTCAACTAGCGAAAAAACATTCAACCTGTAACTCCGCAAAAAAAGGCGGAGACTTAGGTGAGTTTGGACCAGGAAAAATGGTAAAAGCCTTTGATAACGTGGTATTCAAAAAACCAGTACTACAAATTCACGGACCTGTAAAAACGCAATTTGGATATCATTTAATTGAAACGATCTATCGTAGCTAATTAGAAATTAAGAAAGACCATCCCTTACTTTTAGACTTTTCCCCGCTTACCCGCGAATTTCCAATATTATTGAAGTGTTCCTTTGATTCGACCAACATCGACATTTCCTACGTAAAGGTAACGATATACTTTTGGGCTGTTGGTCAGCCTAGAAAAGCAATTGTTACAATTTGTTACAACTCTGAGACCTCTATTACAAAGCTAATCCCTACTATGTACTCATGCCAAGGCAATACAGACCCCAGGCATTTAAATAACATTAACTTAATAGGAATTAGACATGAAAAAGGTAACAAAAATTATTATTGGTACAATCGCATCTGTAGGTATTTTAGCTGGATCAGGCGCTTATGCAGGCAAGAAGTTTATGGAAGATATGAAGGGTGACTTCATCATCCACAAGCTAGAAAAAAAACTTGACCTTAGTGATGACCAAGTAGATCGTTTAAAAGAAATTCAAAGCTATGCAATAGCAAAACGAGCAACTCATAAAGAACACCATGATGATACTAAAGCTAAAATGATCGCGTTAATTAGTTCACCAAACTTAGATCAAGCGCAAGTGTTGGCGATGATGGATGAGAAAATGCAAACTATGCGAGCTGAAGCACCAATGGCCATTAGTAAAATTGCTGAATTTTCTGATACATTAACAGAAGTACAACGTGCAGAGCTTTTAAAGATAATCGAAAAAATCAGTAAGAAAAGAAGCCGTGGTGGAAAACGTCACTAATCTTTCTTAATAAAGAAATAGCAGAGTAAAAATGTATGCAGACGATTTTATTAATTGATGACGATGAACAATTAGCACCACCGCTTAAAGAGTACTTTGCTCGCTACGATCTCACATTAATAAATGAAACTCATCCAGAGAAAGGCCTGCATCGCTTAAAAGAAAACAAAGAGAGCGATGCAGGTTACCTATCAATAGATTTAGTCATTCTAGATGTAATGCTACCCGATATTGATGGACTCGAAGTCTGTCGAATGATTCGTCGTGATCCACAGTTCAACAATCTACCGATACTGATGCTTACCGCCAGAGGCGATGTGATGGATCGAGTAATTGGCCTAGAACTGGGTGCTGATGATTATTTATCAAAACCTTTTGAGCCACGTGAATTGGTCGCGAGAATCACTAACATTCTGCGTCGTTCGCAACCTCAAGAAGTTGATACTGAATCAACTAAAGATCCATTACAATTCTCTCAATTAGCGATTAACGATAAAAGCCACACAGTGACATTAAATGGCAAAATTATAGAACTCACAGGCAGTGAATATGGTTTGCTATTACTATTCGCCAGTTCACCCGATATCGCTTTTAGTCGCGATGATATTATCAATCAACTAAGAGGTGTCGATGCCGAATTATTCACGCGTTCTGTTGATATTTTGGTCAGCCGCTTACGTCAGAAACTCTCACCGCTAAATTGCATTCAAACCGTTTGGGGCAGTGGTTATCGCTTTATGAGTGCCGAGGCTTAATGATTAAACCATGAACATCTTAAACAAAATTCGCCACTCGCTATCAATACGTTTGTTGTTGTTATTTATAGCGGCAGCGGTAGTCATTGTAATCTTATTTCAGACCACTCTTGGGTTTATTATCACCAAGCAAATCAAAACAAAAGTAGCACCTCACGCTCATCAATATCTTCATTATGTACAACAAGATATTGGCTACCCACCCAATATTGAACATGCTAAAACACTCGTCAATACGCTGCCTGTCGATATAAAAATTACTGGGCCAGATAAAAACTGGGCATCAAGCACTCAACTTCCTGATCTTCAAGAGTTACATGATTACCCACATAACAATGATAAAACACAGCAAGTAAGAGTTAATTTTCATGAAGGGCAAGCCAGTGTTCGCATTCGTCAATTAGTCGATAGAAACAGCAATGTACAACTATTAAACAAAGGCAATTCCGATGATGTCTATGAAATACTCATTTGGACTAAATTCGGCGACAGAAAAGAGCGACATCCCGTTGGTTTAATAATTGTTTTAGGAGTTATCCTCGCGATTCTAGGTCTCTTATATTGGCTGATTCGACGTTTATTTAGACCGATTCAAACCATTCGAAAAAGTGTACAGACTATTAGTAATGGTGACCTAAGCCAGCGCATTCCTGACACAAGCAATGATGAGCTGGGCGAGCTAGCAACAAGCATCAATCAAATGACAGACAACATCGAACAAATGCTGCAAGCGAAACGACAATTGCTACTTGCGATTAGTCACGAACTTCGAAGCCCAATTACCCGAGCAAAAGTCTCAACTGCTCTGCTAGAGCCATCAGATAATCAAAGTAATATAGACCGAGATCTAAGGGAAATGGAAGCGATGATCTCTGAGCTATTAGAAGCCGAACGACTCAATGATAAACATCAAAGCTTAAATAAAACCGACGTCACTCTTAATGAAATAGTTATGTCAGTAATTGATGAGCAGTTTCTAAATGACAAAGTAAACGTTCAACTCACAAATGAACAACCTCTACAACAACTCGACCCAACTCGTCTGAGATTAGTAACAAAAAACCTGCTAGATAACGCCCTCAAACATCAAAGTGATGAAGTCTCACCCGTCAAACTAACCACAATGGTAACAGCAGATTCAGTAGTGTTAACAATCGAAGACTTCGGCACAGGAATCGCACCCGAACACCTGTCATTACTAACAGAACCTTTCTATCGAGCAGACGCTTCAAGGCAACGAAAAACAGGGGGTTTTGGGTTAGGTTTATATCTGGTGAAATTGATTGTGGATGCGCATGGTGGTGAATTGAAAATTGAGAGTGATTTGGGTAAGGGAACGCTGGTAACGGTATCTTTGCCGATACAAAAATAAAAAAACACCCCCCTACTTATTGACACTTTGTCATTAAACAAAGCTGCAGATTGGATAAGGTACGCCATCCGACAATAGTTTTCTATTGATATAATCATGTCGTATGGCACTGCGTTTATACTACCTAAGAACCTAACTCTTTCAGGAAATTATTTGGGAAGTGCGAATGGGCGATTTCTCCTGATTAAATGTTGGATGTCCTTTTTACTGTTTAACGGCAGATATGATCTTAGCCTCTGCGTGTTTACCCACCCTTTTCAAAAACGTTGAAATTTATGGCGTACCCTATTGGGACGGTGGTTATATTGGTAAACTGCCTTTATATCCTTTATTTCGTACCACAAAATCCAGAGACGTATTAATCGTTCAAATTAACCCGATTGAACGTAATAAAACTCCAAAAACCGTACACGCGATACAAAATCGCATCCATGAAATATTGTTTAATTCACCCTTATTAAGAGAATTGCGGGGTATTAAATTTGTGCATCGAATCGAAGCCACCGAAAAATTCAACCCCTAATCAACCCCTAGTAAAATGTACTCTGAGTGGAAGTTTCTTGCGCATCTGCAGAATATTCACCGTGAATCAGCCAAGATTTTTCTTTATGAAAATTATGAGAGTTTGGATGTGAAATCTACACTCGATTTGAAGCATGAGTTTTCTTAAAGCTATTTAAAAACCATAAAAAAGGGAGGTTCATTTTTAAAGTTAAAATCGGGTGTAAATTGACACTCCTCAACTTTTGGTTTTTTTGAATAAACGTTAGTTACTTTAGGGTCAAACTATGGATGTCCTATTTTTTATCTGTTTTTTACTTTATAAAAAACATCCCCTATATTTGACCCATTTCACTCGACCTTTGGGTAGTTGTAACTGTCACCTTTCGGCTGGCCATTTTAAAATTTTAAATATCTAAGATATTCACTCAGAATCGTCTTCACTGCAACCAGCTGAGTTATAGACAAAGGAGCACAAATTTAGAAGCTAGCTATAATACTACACAGTCTCAGTATAGTGAGGTAATAAGATGAATTAACTACAAAAATTAGCCTCAATGTTCTTTAAGTAGTATATGATTTCGTTAACCGATTACTAACTAAAGAGAAAGTGATTCATGCTCTATGCCGACAATTACCGCGGAAAAATTCCGTTAGAACTATACATAAAACTGCAAAATACATTCCCTCAGTTAGACGGAGAGGCTGAAACCGGGTGGCTTCAGCGTGTTAAACATGACCCTATGCTAGCCCAAAAAATGTTCGGCTCACGTGAATTCAAAACAGAACTGATTCAAGCGGTACACCGACGAACTATGGCACAAGCTGGTGCGCGCCGAGTGGGACATCAGACGGCAGGGCCTGCACTTATCAAGCTTACTAAGCCCGGAGATAAGAAGGCTAAAACGACGATAGCCCAAAGATATAATAAGGAGTTCATGATTGCGGATAAAAGCCAATATAAATACGCAAACGAAGCATACGAGCTGTTGATGGAGCAATTTGACGCGTTTACACCGGCGAATGGGAGTATTTTTTGGAATGGTATCAACGAACTTGCACTGGCAAAACTGGTCGATCAGTGGAACACTGAGCTGCAAGGTGAGGTATTTGGGCAACTGGAGGCCACCACAGCTGCTCGCTATGTCAACAAGCAATTCGAGTGGGAAGACGGTGCATTCAAAAAGTACTTCACTCAGGTGTCCGATCGACTCGGACAAGCAGCAAGAGGCCACGTCACATCCGTGGTGCGCTGCGGTCTTCGTCACGATTCTATTTTTACGGTGACTGAATTGCCGCGCATGCTTAAATCTATGGAAGACAAAATCAAGATAAGGCAGGCACCAATCATCACAGATCTAACGATAGTCGTCATTGAACCTAAGCATCTTGGGGATCGACCAATCGCATCGTTTACAAATAACGAAATCACTATGATTCCTATAGTGCGCCCAAATGAATGGCGTATCAACAGCCGAGACGACTGCACCATTGATGGTCGTCTCGGCCTTGGTGCCCGAGTGCGTGAATATTGGTCGCTACGGGGTAAAAAGCCCGATAGTATTGCCTCGAATAAAATAAAAAATGATTTTACAAAACTCGTCAAATGGCCATGAATTTAAATCAGGTTATTGAAAATAACCAGTGTGTCATTTGCTGAAACCGAAACTTATCAGATTAAGTGGCAGGATGAGTAGATCAGCATTTTGATGATATTTTAATTGACGCAAGAAAAACCTTAACTGAACTATTTCAATCACCTACAACCATGGGATTTGGATAATCTAGTGCTCGCAGGCAGAAAGCTTGCTGCCTAGCCTGAGAATAGGAATACACCCAAAAGGCATTGTAGCCTCTATCAAGAAAAAAAGATCATTGTCCAGAGCAACAAACAGAAAGGCGTACTTCGCCAGTACTGTAGCAAAAGCAATGACCACATATAGTGGCTATTGTTCTTTTTTGGATTCTTTGGTTTGAATTTAATAGTTAATGTATTAAAAAGCCCCCCCTACTTTTTACTGGCCTTTAACAACAGACCCACTTAGTACAGCCGTTACCCTATTCAACAGCAGACTCTGGCAAACCAAAGACGCGATCGAAGGTCCATGTAAAAACAATGGCATATATAAAAAAGAACACAAAAAAACCAAGATTAGCAATAAACGCATTTAATGCTGTTATATCCAACCACAAGGCCATCACAGGCACTAGCATTACAACTAGGCCACCTTCGAAACCTAATCCATGAAAGAAACGTCTAATAAATGAACGACCTCGGACGGTTTGCCTTGATTCCCAACGTTCAAAAAATGAGTTGTATATATAGTTCCACGTTAGTGCAATGCTAGAGAAAATAATAGCTAGCACTATGGTTGAAGAGAGTGGTTTATCGAAGATGATACTTAAAATAGGACCAACAAAAGCAATTGCGAATACCTCATACAAAATAGCTTGAAGAACACGACGGCGCCTGGGTTTCATGACAGGATTCATAATAAGATTTTGCTAATGTTGAATTGCTATGCTTTATTATGGTTGATGATATACATACAACTAGCAACAACTAAGCTAATTATTGCAATAATATCTGCAAAATAAACTTTACGAATCGACTCGTTATAGTCGCCTACGGTCGACGCTAATCCTATAAAAGAAATGACACTAACAAATCCTGCAATGAAAGCTAAAGGTTGAAGTGCTGGCTTAAAAGCGGTGTAAACAAAGAAAGCTCCAAGCAAACCAAATAATACTGCTCTATGTCTCATCAAAATTTCAAGATTAGCCTCATTAAAAGCGATACCATACAAATTCGAAAGCCGTTGTGGACCTAAAACACCTGAAAGAGGTAGTAGGTGAATGATACCGACCAAGACCAGTAAACCAGTAATAATTTTTTCCATTTATT
>CALISP010000252.1 GCA_938041705.1 uncultured Cocleimonas sp.
CGACGTAACTTGGCGCCAATGGCATCAATTTATTATCGACTGCTTGTATTTGATTGGTGTTTGTTTGAGTAGTTAAAACTGACATTCCCTAACCTTACCTAACCCTTAATGGATTTATTATTTACGTTTGAATAGTCAAACATTATTTTTGTATTTAAACATCCTATATCAATGTGAAGTTAGTTGTAAGGGTTCTACTCTATACGTAGCCAATTAATAGATAAAAGGATATAAATGACATTTCAATTTATATATTTCAATTAGTTAACAATGATTTATAGATTATTTATTATTATTACAAAAACGCTAATTCTTTATTTATTTAATATAATAAGCTCTCAGAAAATGTTGCAGCAGAAGAAATATACTGAACTATTAATAACGAATTGCATACGAACAAATTGACATAATTAAAAAAAAGTCCTTGTCACTATCGTCAAACTTTAAGTTGTTGTTTAAAAGTGGGGAGGTGTCTTTTAATAACTATGTAATAAGCATATAAGTCCTTATTTCAAGCCATTCAGCCTGTTTATCTGCTTATTAGTTACATGCTTTCCTTTTAGGCTTATTATTGTGAAAAATCAAATAAACTATCTCATTTAAAATGCCAAATTCCCAATTTAATCAAGCTAACTTTTCTGATGAAATATCTCAGAACAAAAGTGTAGGCATTATTACCTTAGTATCTCTCTTTACAACCTTATTTTTTATTTTTTCAATACCCTGGGGAAATGCGGTTTGGGATGGTCTCAGCAGAGTATTTGGATTATTTGCATTTGGTGCAGCTGGGTTAGCTTTTATAAGTGGGGGCTCTAGAGGCAGATTTAATATTTTCCATTTGATTGTGGCTATTTTAGGGGCTTGGTTAATCATATCTTTGATATGGTCACCAGACTTTGAGCGTGGAAAGTTCCTATTAAATACCATATTACAATTGATGTTGCTTACAGTGCTTGTAACACTAAATATGGGTGATAGTAAGAAGAACATCTTATTGGCTTATCATAGTTATGTACTAGGTAATATTGTTGGCTCAGGTATAATTATTTATAACTATTTAAATGGAATTGAATCCATTTATTATCAACGTTATGCAATACCAACTTTAGATATTGATGGTCAGTCCATAATGCTTACACTAGCCATACCGATGGCAGCATATTTAACAACGCAATATCAAAAAAAGTGGATAAAATTCTTTTACGTGATATCTATACCTACAATTGTTTTTGCCGTATTTTTAACAGGTACGAGAACTGCAGCTATCGTTGGAGTAATAGGCGTTTTATATTGGTTAATGACCTATAGAAATGCTTCTTTAAGAGTAAAATCTGCCTTCTTTATTATCTTCGTAGCTTCCATGATAACGGCAGTAAGTCTTGCTCCTCAGGAGTCTTTAGATAGAATTTTGTCCTCTGGACAGTCTATAAGTAGCGGAACTTTGAACAACCGAACGGTAATCTGGGGTGCTTCACTAGAACAGTGGAAAATATCGCCTTTTATTGGTAACGGTATTGGAAGTTTAGAATATATTTTAAACACTAAACATGTTCAATATGATAGCGCTCATAGCACTTATATTCATATTCTTACTGAGAACGGTATCATCGGCTTAGGCCTATATTTATTGATGATACTAGCTATTGTTTATTATTCATTCAGCGCTCCTTTTTCTGAGATGCTGTTTTTTATGGCACTACTATTAACCATATTGGTGAGCCAAATAACCCAACATACACATCTAAGTAAAGAAACATGGTTCGCTTTCACTATGCTCGCCTTGCATGCCAATTTAATTAGTAAACCCAAAATACACTGACATGCTTTTTAAACATACTAGTATTTATATTCTGGCAAAAGCAATCCCAGGAATAATGGCTTTTGCTGCATTAAGCCTTTACACACATCTATTGACCCCTGATGAATATGGCTTATATACACTCATATTTACTGCATCTATTTTTGTTCATAACGTTCTATTCAATTGGTTACCTGCGGGCACCTTACGTTTTTGGTCAAAACAGGAATATTGTAAAGAAAGCTTTATAAGCACTATCGCCAATACCTATTTAAAATTATTCATGGGTTTGATAGTCATTATCTTCCTAAGCGCTTTTTTCTTTTGGGGGACAGATATATTCACGTGGATTGTTTGCTCAATCATATTAACCACTTCAGTGTCTGTTTTTACATTGTCCCAAAATCTGATGAGCGCACAGATAGAGCCTATAAAATTTGCTAAATTAAGTATTAGTTATTCTATTCTAGCTGTGATTTTTGGAGGTTTGATGGCAAATATGGGCTATGGCCCAATTGGTGTCATTTTAGGAATAAGTATTGGTTTTTTAATTCCTACTTTTTTCGCAAAAATAGACTTTTGGACTAACTATAAAAGAAAATCCTTTAATAAAGAGTTATTCAAAAAAATTGCGTTTTATGGATTACCTTTAGCGAGCGTAACGCTTTTAGAAGAAGTAACAAAAAGTGCTGACCGGTTTATGTTGGCATCACTTCAAGACAAGGCTCAAGCAGGCCTTTATGCAGTAGGATACGATTTATCCGGTAACTCGATTTTACTATTAATGAGCGCAATCAACCTTGCAGCCTATCCTGTAGTAATCAAATTATTAGATACAGAAGGTAAACAAGCAGCTTTAGATTATTTTTATAAATATGCTGTTTTATTATTGGGAATATCAATTCCAGCTGTTTTTGGCCTGATTTTGGTAGGCCCGAACTTAATACATTTATTAATAGGCGAAGAATACCAACAAGCGGTCAGTTTTTTACTCCCTTGGATAGCAATAGCACTATTAATGATGGGGTTACAAGCAACCTATTTTGACTTAGCCTTTCAATTAGGCCACTACACAATGGGAATTGTAAAATTATCTATTACGATTGCAGTAATAAATGTAGCATTAAATTATTATCTTATACCCATCATGGCAATGAAAGGCGCAGCAATCGCAACGCTTATTTCGTTTATAATAGGTGCAATACTCAGTGCGATAATAGGTCGAAAGCATTTTGCTTTGCCCTTTCCTATTCGTGACTTTATTAAAATAATAATTGCAACTTTTTGTATGTCTTTATTACTGTGGGTGTTTAAAGATAACAGAGGTTGGTTGTGGTTGGTTTTGCAACTATTAACTGGTTTAGTTAGTTACGGGATTGTTATTTATGCTTTTAATATATTGGATATTAGAAATAGTTTAAGGAAATATATTAATAAAGCTAAAGTAATAGATAATCATAACTAAGATGATGCTTTTATAACTTTAGCCGGACATCCTGCAACCACAGTATTACTAGCTACATCTTTTGTAACAACAGAACCAGCTCCTACAATAGCGTTTTCACCAATATCGCCTTTAACGACTACAGTTAAAGGATTAATAATCACTCCGTTTGCAATTTTAATTGAATCACCAATTGTGATGAAGTGATTAAGCACTACATTCTCGCCTATAACAGCATCAGAATTAACCACTATGCCTTTCAAATGATATATCGTCAGTCCAGAACCTATGGACGTTCCTATGGGTATTTCCATCACATAGATTGTTGAGAGTATTTTATACAACATGTGTGTAATTATTCGAAGCGGAAATAGTAAAAAATAAATTCCGCCTAGTGACATTTTACGCTTAAAAAAAGTGCCATACCGAAAGAACAACAGAAACATACATACTTCGTAATTTCCTGAATTAGCGCTAAAATCTTTTTTTAGAATATTAATTGTATTCTTCATTGTATAATCATATTTGTTATTAAGTATTTGAAGAAGCTAAAAGTTGATAAACGGAGCTATATATCAATTAATACAATCAATTTATCAACAAAAAGGCGTTTTTAAAAAAATTCGATATATTTTGTCATCTTTTTATAAGCCTCTAGTATAACAATTACCTAAAAGTGCGGGGGTGTCTTTTAAATATCTACAAGCTTAAGGTTAATAGGTAACACTTTAATAGTCTGTAAGCATCGGAAATAATCAGTAATAGTAGGAAACTGTTATCAATCAAACGTATAATCTCTCAGTGAATTATCTTCCTACATATAAATTGCCCGTTATTCTTGGGTTATTGTTTTTCAGTTTAACCATAACAGCAGAATCTGTAAGTGTTGTTAACGATAAAAACCAGAAAAACGAAAAAAAATATCAGTGTATAAATAACCCTCCAAATATAGTTTCTGCACAATATTCTTTAACAAATCCAAACCTAGTAAAAGATGCTATATATCTTGAAGCTGATAGTGGAGAAATATCATCAAAAGGTACGTCATCATTAAATGGTAATGTTGTAATACAACAAAATACTACTCAGTTTAATGCTAATAACGCACAGATAAACCGACAGACCAATGAGGTTACAGCACGAGGAAATGTAGTTTTATCAGATTCGAATTTCTCCATGAAAAGCCCGCAAGTAAATTACAATCTGAACGACAAGTCGGGAACTATCAATAATGCTGAATATGCTCTAGGAACTGAAGGGGCTCATGGTAAAAGTTCAAAAATTACATTATTAGATCAAAACAATTTGCAATTAAATGATGCTACTTTCACTAGTTGTCCTATCAATGACAATAGTTGGCATTTAGCTATAAGTGACTTAAAACTCAACAAAGAAACACAAATAGGCACAGCAAAAGATGTCACTTTCAATATAGGAGAAGTGCCTGTATTTTACTTTCCTTGGTTGAAGTTCCCAATTAATAATCAACGCTTATCCGGTTTTCTAAGTCCAAGTGTTAGATTACAAACTAATGCTGGCATTTCAATTCCTTATTACTTTAATCTAGCGCCCAATTATGATGCCACAGTAAGACTCACAACCCTAAAGAACCGAGGTTTTCAACTTGATAATGAATTCAGATATTTAACTGAAAAGCATAAAGGTGAATTATCCTATACCTTCATACCCAACGATAAATCATATAACGATGAAAAACGTGATTATTTTAAGGTTGAACACAAAACTCTTATAAATAAAACGACCAAATTAAAATTGAATGCAGAAGGTGTCTCTGATGAAGAATACTTTGATGACTTTTCAACATCGTTAGAAACTAGCACGCGCCCTGCTCTGCAGCGTCGCCTAGAAATTGTACAAAGTAAAAATCCATGGACTTTTAGTGCTGCTATAGAAGATTATCAAATATTAGATATAGATGAAGACCCCTACTCTAAACTTCCTGAACTTAAATTAAAATATGCTCCAAAAAAAGGACCAAAAGATTTTAAGTTTGAACTTAATTCCGAGCTTATCTATTTTGATAAAAAAGATGATATTACAGGAACCCGTGCAGACGTTAAACTGAAACTAAGTCAAAAATGGGGAAAAGAATCTTGGTATTTCAAGCCTTCTATAAGTGTTGCTCATACTTTATATTCACTTGATAACACAATAGACGAAAGTCGCATCAATAGAACATTACCTACAATAAGCTTAGATACAGGTTTATTTTTTGATCGTGATGTAACCACAAAGAACGAAACTGATTCATATACCCAGACCATAGAACCTCGGTTATTCTATACATATACACCATACAGAAATCAAAGTAACATTCCTATTTTTGATACTGCAAGAACAAACTTTTCAGAAAGTAATCAATTATTTTTGGAAAATCGTTTTACCGGTAAAGATAGAATAGCCGATACTAATCAACTCACTTTTGCTGTTAGCTCTCGTATACAAGACAGAAACACCGGTAATGAAATTTTTAAAGCAACACTTGGACAAGTATTTAACTTTAATGATAGAAAAGTTACGTTACCTGGGGGAACTATTTTAACGGGTAAGCGCTCTGATTTACTATTAGAGCTTTCAGGAAGGCTAAATGATCGTTTTCGTTTAGCCTCGACAATTAATTTAAGAAGTGATGACAAGAGTATTTCAAATTAT
Source organism: uncultured Cocleimonas sp. (assembly GCA_938041705.1). Taxonomy (GTDB): domain Bacteria; phylum Pseudomonadota; class Gammaproteobacteria; order Thiotrichales; family Thiotrichaceae; genus Cocleimonas. The sequence goes on from CALISP010000252.1 coordinate 5,916, forward strand.
GATCTTAGATTAAATTATCAAGATAAGAAAAAACGCATTGCTAATCTTAGTTTTCGAAAGTTAAATACCGAGCTTGAGCAAATTAGTTTTTCAGGTGCATTACCAATCAATGATAAATGGTCTATGGTTGCAAGTATTGATCAAGATACTAAGAATAATCGAAATTTAGAATCCTTATTAGGCGTCGAATTTCAAGATTGTTGCTGGAAGTCAAGATTAGTTGTGAAACGATATTTAACATCGGATAATGTCACTTATGAAAACCCAGTTTTTATAGAGTTTGAATTAAAAGGATTAGGTAATATTGGCAAGAGTGCTACTCGCCAAATAAAGGAAAAAATATACGGATATGATGATTTTTAAATCAGTAAAAACAAAACAGCTCATTCGAAAGATAAATATCACTTCGATGTTAATGTCACTTGTAATCTTATCAAGTGTTGCTTTTAGCACCCTTTCAAATGCAGCAGAACAAGCACTTGATAGCATTGCGGCAGTGGTGAATAGTGATGTTGTTATGGTTAGTGAAGTAAGATCTGCAGCCAGACAATTTACTGCTGAACAAAAAACTGAATTATCAGATCAACAATTATTTAAACAAGTCCTAGAAAAACTGATAATGGACAAGATTCAAGTACAAAAAGCTAAAGCAATTGGAATAAAAATTGATGATGCCGCTGTCGATACTGCAATGCAGACTATTGCAAAACAAAACAACTTAGATTTACAACAACTTCGACTTGCACTTATTGAACGTGGTTTAAATTATAAAGATTTCAGAGAAGGTTTAAGAGACAGACTTTTTACAGATAATTTACGTAAGAGACAACAAGGCCGTAATAATATTGGTGAAAATGAAATAGATGATTTAATCCAATCTGAAAGCTTCAATCTTAGTAAGAATGTACAGTATGAGTTGATTGATATTCTTATCCCAAATAATACGAATTCGGTTAAACAATTTAATACAAACTTAAAACGTGCCCAAAACTTAAGAAATAAATTATTACTTAATAAAAACCTAAGCTCACCAGAAATAGTAAAAATGGGAGCTAAAAAAATAAATTTAGGTTGGAAAAATGCTGAAACATTAAGCCCAATTTATTCCAGAACAATCAGTCTTATGGACGAAGGTGAATTATCTAATGTTATAAGAGATAACAAAGGATTCCACATCTTAAAATTAGTTAAACAGCGTGGTGGAAAACGACAACAAATACAAGAAGCTCGTGTTAGACACATATTAATTAGTAACAAAGACCCTAAAGCCAGAGTTAAAGTTATTCAATTGCGTAACAAAATCCTTGCAGGAGAAAGCTTTAGTAAATTAGCTACCAAGCATTCAGAAGATAAAGGAAGTGCTTCTAATGGTGGTGAATTGCCTATGACTAATACGGCTAATTATGTTCCACCTTTTACAAAAGCGGTTAATAGCATTGCTTTAAATTCAGTAAGTCAACCTGTAGAAACAAGGTTTGGATGGCACATCATTGAAGTACTAGACAGAAAAAGTAGTGATAAAACAAGAGAATCCATTCAAGATAAAGCTAAGAAATTAGTCAGTGATGAAAAACGTGCAAACGATTTAAATAATTGGCTGAAAACATTACGTGATGAAGCGTATGTAGAATACAGAATTAAACTGTAGTAAATAAATGAATAATATTGCGCAACTGGCTATCACTACGGGTGAGCCTTCTGGAATTGGCCCTGATTTAGTAATTGAATTAGCAAGCAAACAACAAAGCTATCAAGACAATGCTGAACTGATAGTCATTGCTGATAAGCATATGATGCAACAACGAGCAAAAGTTCTAGGGATTAATGTTACTTTTATAGATTACGATAAAGTTAAATCTCCATCAGCAAGCGTAGTGGGTGAAATCACCATCATAGATATACCTTGCTCATCTGAAGTAATACCAGGGAAACTAGATATTAGTAACTCTGAATACGTTCTAGAAACATTAAAAATTGCAGCTCTTGGCTCACGAGTACTTGGTGAAAAAAAGCCTCCCTCAGACGATAGTCAATTTGATGCAATGGTCACCGCACCTTTACACAAAGGCATTATCAATGATGCGGGAATACCCTTCACTGGGCACACTGAGTTTTTGGCTGATCTAACTAAGGCAAAATTACCTGTAATGATGTTAGCCGCAAATAAGTTAAGAGTTGCTTTAGCTACAACGCATTTGCCTTTAAAAGATGTCAGTAGTGCTATATCTCAAGAATCGTTACGCCAAGTTATTTCTATTATGCATGATGATTTAATTAATAAATTTGGTATCAATAATCCTCATATTCTAATCTGCGGACTAAACCCACACGCAGGAGAAGGGGGTCATTTAGGTATGGAAGAAATTGAAGTTATAGAGCCAATTATTGAAACTTTAAAACAAGAAGGCCTTAATCTTACTGGTCCTTTACCTGCAGACACTTTATTTACACCAAAGTATCTAGAAAAAGCAGATGCTGTTTTAGCCATGTTTCATGATCAAGGTTTACCTGTGCTAAAAAACATAGGATTTGGTCATGCCGTGAACATAACACTTGGTTTACCTATTATAAGAACCTCTGTAGATCATGGTACAGCACTAGATTTAGCAGGAACTGGAAAAGCTTCATCAAGTAGCATGATAGCTGCAATAAACACTGCCATTGAAATGGTTAACAAGAGAAGACATTAAACATGAATAATTATAATCCACCTGCCAAAAGCTTAAGACCAATGATGTTGTTAGGTCTTTTTATTACCGCCGCAATGTTTGGAACCGCAATGTATATGCAACATGTCATGTACTTAGATCCTTGCCCTCTATGTATAGTTACAAGAGTTATTGTTTTAATATTAGCAGTATTGTTTTTATCAGCATTAATACTAAATCCCGCTGCTTGGGGAAGAAGAGTATTTGGTGCATTATTTACATTATCTAGTTTATCTGCCGTTATAGTCTCAAGTAGGCATTCGTGGCTGCAACATTTTCCTCCTTCATCAGAAGGATCTTGTGGACCAGGCCTAAATTATTGGATGGATAACTTACCAACCTCTGAAGTAATTCAAAATGTATTCAAAGGCACAGCAGAATGTTCAGCAGTATCTTGGACCTTATTTGGATTGAGTATTCCAGAATGGAGTTTGCTTGTTTTTCTTGGGTTTCTTTTTTTTAGCCTGCGTCTATTATTTAAAGGTCGTTAGGATTATCATATCTTTTTTATTCACCTAAGTTTGAGAAAAATCGAATGCCTCCCCTACTTTATGGCTATTTTAAAGTACAACTTTTGTATAGGATACAAATAATCAAAGAAGCATTAATTGTTATTTGTAAAATAAGAGCTTAGTCCCCATAATTATACTGAATAAGTAAATTTATTATAAATTTATCCAAATTATTAAACACAAATATTAAATATAGAGAGTACATGTCATGGACGTAATGGATCGAATTAAAGAAGCAGTTGAAGGTAATCCTGTTGTAGTATTTATGAAAGGAACACCTCAACTCCCACAATGTGGTTTTTCTAGCAGAACTGCACAGGCTCTAATGGGTTGTGGTGAGGAATTTGCTTACGTAAATGTCATAACTGATCCAGAGATCTTTCAGAATTTACCTCGATATGCCGATTGGCCGACTTTTCCTCAAGTTTACATAAACGGCGAGTTAATTGGTGGCTGTGACATCACTTTAGAGATGTTCGAAAAAGGTGAATTACAAACAATGGTAAAAGAAGCTATGTCTGATAAAAAAGACGCTTAGTTAATATATGCCCACATATTGAGAAACCACAGTTATCAACTGTGGTTTTTTTGTTTACAATATTGATTTTTTTCTGGTTTTGAGAAATATTTTTAATCTCCTGAATTGATCTTTATCAACACTATCAGATGTAATTAACACGGTATATGTGTTGTTCGATTTATCATAGAAATTCAAAACCAATAAAATATTACTACTGAAACTAGTTTCAGAAATTAAAAAGTCATTCTTAATATCGTCTTTGAAAGATAGGCTCCACCTATCTCCGATTGATTTATGAATCATGCTTACTGATTTATTTAAACTCAACGTAAGATGTAACTTCACATAGTAAACAAAAGACAAAGCTATAATTATTAATGGTATTAAAAAGTACATCACTGAATTGGCATATAAACTCAAGAACAAGCTTAATATCGTTATCACTATCAAATGGGGAATAACGATTAAGCCCTGTTTAATTCTTGAGGGTACTATGAGTATAGTAACTACTTGAGTAAATTTATTAGAGGACACGTTTAATTGTTATTACTTAATGAAGAGTATTGAGTAAAAAAACCTATATATACTAAGTGTATAGGAATATCATCTACCCTACTTTAGAATTATTACGTTATTGGAAAATCATTGTGGCTTTATCAGGCTTCGAAACAAACGAAAATTCACCACTTGGTGCAAAAAACAACTTAATAAATGCTTATTTACAAAGCATTAGTGATGGTGAACTTAGGCATGATAAGGCTCAAGAGCATGTAATGCATGAATTACAGCTTATTTATGATGAGGTTTCACAACAAGAATCAAGAACACCTCCCAAGAAATCAATATTTTCATTTTTCTCTGATCGTTCTAAGAAACAACCAACCCATATCATAAAAGGTCTATATCTATATGGTGGAGTAGGACGTGGTAAAACTCATTTAGTAGACTTCTTCTTTGAGCGACTCCCAGTTGAAAAGAAAATGCGTCTTCATTTTCACAGGTTTATGCATATAGTTCATGAAGAGCTTGCTAAACTCGATGGTGTCGAAAACCCACTCAAACAAGTAGCAAGAATTTTTTCAGATAAAGCACAAATTTTATGTTTTGATGAATTTCATGTCATTGATATTACAGATGCTATGTTACTCGGAAAACTGTTAGAACACCTATTCGAAAACGGCCTAGTGTTAGTAACCACCTCTAATTTTCATCCTGACGATTTATATAAAAATGGTCTACAGAGAGATCGTTTCATACCTGCTATCAATCTATTAAAAGCTCATACAAAATTAGTAGAGATGGGTGGAGATTATGATTATCGATCTGAAGCTTTTAAAGAATTAGGTATCTATTATTTTATAAATGATGATAAGTCTGAAGATCGTTTAGAACATCATTTTAAACAACTGTCAGGTATAGAGTTATATGAAGGCAGACAAGACATCATCATTAATAAGCGCCTAATCCCAGTTAAAAAATTTACTCCTAATATCGTTTGGTTTGAATTCGATGATCTATGCAATACAGCAAGATCTACAGAAGACTTTACTGAAATAGCTTCCTTCTTTAAAACGGTTTTAATCGCAAATATTCCAAAAATGGATTCCAGTTTGGATGATGCAGCGCGTCGATTTATTAATATGATTGATACATTTTACGATATGCACGTTAACATCGTAGTATCAGCAGCAGCAGCGCCTGAAGAAATATACAGTGGTAAAAAACTTTCATTTGAATTTGATCGTGCAGTCAGTCGAATTAATGAAATGCAAACTAACAAATATATCGAGAGTATTCATCAGTTGAGAAACACAACTGACAAAAAACAATAATTAACAATACAAGTTAGAATAAAAACAATGCCCACAGTTAAACTAGGCATTATTAATACTTAAGCGTTATAGTAATATAATCATCATAATTAAATATACGTATTTTTTAATTAGAAACAATTGATTTAAAATAACTTTTTTTGATTCACATTAGGTACAAACATGGCATGGAATGACCCGCGACCAATGTCGCCACATTTACAAATATACAAACTTCCATTTACCGCAAAATTATCAATTTTTCACCGTGGAACAGGGGCTGTTCTTTTTGCTGGTCTAATATTAATGGTATTAATATTACTAAGTATTGCTGGTGGGTCGTCAAGCTGGGCTTCAATGCAAGCTTTTCTATCTAGTTTTATAGGAAAGTTCATTCTATTTGGCTTCACTTTTTGTATTTATTACCACATGTGTAATGGCATTCGTCATTTGTTCTGGGATATTGGAAAAGGACTTGAGTTAGATGACGCAAAGAAATCAGGTCTTGCGGTTATTGCAGTAAGTGTTTTCTTGACCCTTTTCACTTGGATCATTGCTTAAGCAATAATCTTTTTATCAAAGAGATAATTTAATCATGAAAGATTTACGTTCACCACTAGCTAAAGCAAAAGGCCTAGGTGCCTCCGGAGATGCTTCTCATCATTTTTGGGTGCAAAGAGTTTCTGCATTAGCAATGATTGGATTGGTTATTTGGATTTGCTTTAGTATTGCATTCTTGCCAGAAGCAAACTACGCAACTGTTGTTGCATGGCTACAATCACCTCTCAATGGAATCATTACCCTGTTATTTGTAATCCTATCATTTTACCATGCACAACTTGGCTTACAGGTAATCATAGAAGACTATGTCTCAAGCCATAGTAAACGCCTTTTTGGTATTTTATTTATTAAATTTTTAAGCTATTTTATGATGGCTGCTGGTGTTTATGCAGTAATCAAAATCACCTTGGGGGGTCATTAAGGTGTCAACAAAGAATCAAGAACAACTTAACGAAAAATACAAAGTTATCAATCATGAATATGATGTAGTCATTGTTGGTGCAGGTGGTGCAGGGTTACGTGCAACACTAGGAATGGCCGCTACAGGTTTAAGTACAGCTTGTATCACTAAGGTATTCCCTACTCGAAGTCATACAACAGCCGCTCAAGGCGGTATGTCTGCTGCCCTTGGGAACATGGGTGAAGACAGTTGGAAATGGCATATGTACGATACGGTTAAAGGTTCTGATTGGTTAGGTGACCAAGATGCAATTGAATACATGTGTCGTGAAGCAATACCAGCAGTAATTGAGTTGGAACATTACGGTGTTCCATTCTCACGCACTGACGAAGGAAAAATATACCAGCGCCCATTTGGTGGCATGACAACACATTATGGTGAAGGTGTTGCGCAACGAACTTGTGCTGCAGCTGACAGAACTGGTCATGCAATCTTACATACACTTTACCAACAATCTTTAAAACACAAAGCTGAATTCTTTATCGAATACTTTGCAACCGACTTAATCATGGAAGACGGAGTATGTAAAGGTGTTATGGCTTGGGATTTAACAACCGGTGAACTTCACTGTTTCCGCGGACATCAAGTAGTACTTGCAACTGGTGGCAGTGGACGCACTTATTTCTCTGCCACATCTGCTCATACCTGTACTGGTGATGGAAGTGCAATGGTATTACGTGCTGGCCTACCACTACAAGACATGGAATTTGTTCAATTCCATCCAACAGGTGTTTATGGTGCTGGTGTCTTAATTACAGAAGGTGTTCGTGGAGAAGGTGGATATTTAACCAACTCTGAAAACGAGCGCTTCATGGAGCGTTATGCTCCTAATGCCAAAGACTTAGCATCTCGTGATGTTGTATCTAGATCAATGACAATCGAGATAAATGAAGGCCGTGGAGTAGGACCAGACAAAGATCATATTTTCTTGAACCTTCAACACTTAGGTCCTGAGGTTATTGAAGAAAGACTTCCAGGTATTTCAGAAAGTGCTAAGATCTTTGCAGGAGTAGATGTTACTAAGGACCCTATTCCAGTACTACCAACAGTACACTACAACATGGGCGGTATTCCAACTAACTATAAGGGTGAAGTCGTTACAGTAGACGGTGATAATCCAGATGCTGTTGTTCCTGGTCTTATGGCTATAGGCGAATGTGCTTGTGTATCTGTCCACGGTGCAAATCGTTTAGGCTCTAATTCTTTACTTGATATCGTTGTATTCGGTCGTGCAGCTGCAATTCGTGCTGCTGAAATTGTTGATAAAGATAAACCTCATTTACCATTACAAGATGGAACGTTTGACGCTTTATTAGCACGCTTTGATAATACTCGTAATGCATCAGGTAAAGAATCAACAGCAGCTCTTAGAGATTCAATGCAACGTGCTATGCAAAAATACGCCGCTGTTTTCCGTACCGGAGACAATATGAAAGAAGGTGTAAAAGAACTACAAGCAATCTTCGATAAGTATGCAGATGTTGGTATCGTAGATCGAGGCCTAAAGTGGAACACAGATCTTTTAGAAACCCTTGAATTAGAAAACCTACTTGCTCAAGCACAAGTCACTGTTGCAGGCGCATTACATCGTAAGGAATCTCGTGGCGGTCACTCTCGTGAAGATTACCCTGACAGAGACGACGAAAATTGGATGAAACACACATTAGCCTGGATCGATGATACTGGAAAAGTTACCTTTGGTGACCGCCCTGTTCATATGTACACCCTAACTGATGACTGTGAAGTTATTCCACCTAAAAAACGCGTTTACTAGGAGCATTCTAAATGGCTGAATTTACATTACCTGCAAATTCTATCCTTACCAAAGGAAAGAAAACTGCTGCGCCTGCTGGTGCGAAAAATATTAAGAACTTCATCATTTATCGATATGATCCAGATTCTGGTAAAAATCCACGTACTGATACTTTTGAAGTAGACATGGATAATTGTGGTCCTATGGTTTTAGATGCTCTTATCAAAATCAAAGGGGAGATGGACTCTTCATTAGCAATGCGTCGATCATGCCGAGAAGGTATTTGTGGCTCATGCTCAATGAACATTGACGGTAGAAATGGACTAGCTTGTACGACTGCAATATCAGATATAGAGGGCGATGTAACTGTATATCCATTACCACATCAACCTGTAGTAAAAGATCTTGTTTCTGATCTTACCAACTTTTATGCACAATACGCGTCAGTAAAGCCATGGATGCAAACAGATGCACCTGTTTCACCTGATAGAGAAAGATTACAATCAAAAGAAGATCGCGAGAAACTTGATGGTCTTTATGAATGTATACTTTGTGCCTGTTGTTCTACAGCATGTCCGAGTTATTGGTGGAATAGTGATCGTTATTTAGGTCCAGCTGCCTTACTAAATTCTTATCGTTGGATTAATGATTCGCGCGATGAAGCAACAGGCGAACGTTTAGATGAACTAGATGATCCATTTAAATTATATCGCTGTCATACAATAATGAGTTGTACAGATGTATGTCCAAAAGGCTTAAATCCAGCTAAATCAATTGCTAAGATTAAACAGCTTTTGATTGAACGTAAAATGTAACTTTGTGTTTAGCTTTGTCTAAAAATATATCAGAAGAATCAGCAATTGAACTTTCACAACTGCGTTGGCATTGCCGACGTGGTGTGAAAGAGTTAGACGTTGTTCTTAGTAATTACTTAGACAACCATTATTTAAAATCTGACTTAAATCTACAATTAGCGTTTAAAACCTTATTGAAGCTAGAAGACCCCATCTTGATGTCTTTTATTTTAGATTACCAACAAAATGATGATACTGATGAGAAACAAGTATTAGAAAAAATGAAAAAACCCTTTTCTAAATAATATAAAATATCATAGATAGATAATTCTAAAATATAAAAACATCTCCCTAATTTTCATTAGCTTTTAATTTATAAAGCTATACATTCATTTTTACATTCTTATTCTTATTTTAATATCACATAGAATACTCTGATATTTCTTTATTTTATTAATTCTCAATAAGCATATAACACGTTTACCATAATAACTAATTCATACAAAAAATAAGCGTACTTGAATTATTATCATTTGTTTTCTACATTTAATGTCATGTTATTAAAAAACAAAAAATATCCATCTACTCTATTTGGTTTTATTTCTCTTTTTCTTCTTTTGAGTTTTATCCAAACTTCTTTTGCAACTTATCCTGAATCACCTGTAATAAAAAATAATAATTTAATAGGTCACGGTGGCCCTATAAATACTGTTGCAGTAAGTCCTGATGGAAGCTCTGCTTTATCAGGAAGCCTAGATTACAACGTCATGTTTTGGGATTTGAAATCAAATAAGTTAAAGCATCGTTTTAGTGGACACAGAGGTGCTGTAAGTTCTATTGCATATACTCCTAATGGAGATAAAGCCATATCTACTGGCGATGACGGAATTGTGTATCTATGGGATTTAAAAAATACTAAGCTGATACATGAATTTACAGGTCATGAAGGTAAAGTAGTGTCGGTATCTATTAGCAATGATTCTAACATTGCAGTCACAACAGGATGGGATGGTACAGTAAGGTTATGGGATTTAATTACATTAAAACCCTTACAGAAGTTTAAAATACATAACGAGAGAGTAAACGGTGCTTTAATTTCTGCTGATAATAAACTGATATATACAGGCGGTTACGACGGAAAATTTCGTTCATATTATGCCGAATCAGGTGAATTCAATGAAATGCTTCATCAACATAGTTGGCCTATAAACATCATGCGTTGGCTACCGAATCAGAAAAAAATTATATTTGGAGCCACTAATGGTGATGTCCACATTCTTGATATCACTAGCAATAAAGTAACAAAAATACTTATTCCACATAGCAAGCCTGTATTGGGTATAGCCGTATCAAAACAACACAATTTAATTGCAACCGGGGGGAATGATGGAGTAATTCGAGTATGGCGAATGAAAGACTGGAAACTTATTGGTGAAACCGTCACTATTCTCGGACCAGTTTGGGCACTAGCGTTTAATAATGATGGAAAATCTTTATTCTATGGCTCATTGGATGATGAGGTTAAACATTGGTCTATCACATTGAATGAAGAAGATAACTTATGGGTTGGACATAAGCCCAGACGCTTTCAAGTCAAATCTGGAATGAAACTAGGAGAATTACAGTTTGCTAGAAAATGCAGTGTATGCCACACATTAAGCTCTAATGATGCTAATCGAGCCGGACCAACTTTACATAAAGTGTTTGGAAGAAAGGCGGGAACATTATCAGGATATGATTATTCTCAAAGTCTTTTAGACTCAACAATAACTTGGAACGAGAAAACTATTAATAAATTATTTAAAGAAGGTCCGAATAATGTAGTTCCAGGAACTAAAATGCCCTTACAAAAAGTCGCTGACAATAAAAAAAGAAAAGCACTAATTGATTATCTAAAAACAGCTACAGAATAAATCTCCTAAACAGATGTGTGATTACTTACAAAGAATTAATAATTAAAGTTTTAGCCATAACAATCGCATCTTCACGCCCATTATTGCCTGGATAATAGTTTTTTCGTAAACCTATCTCATTGTAGGCTTCAGTTTGGTATAAATGTAAACCTGACTTGTTTGAAGGTCTAACCTCTAAAAAACACGTTTCAGCACCATAATTTTTAGCAACTATCTCTGTCTCATTCAATAGTTTACGCCCCCATCCTTTATTTTGATTCTGTGGATATAAACAGATATTCAAAATGTGCGCCTCTTTTAACACAACTGACATCACAACATGGCCTAACAATGATTGTTGTTGCTCAAAAACCCAGCAATAATAGGCTTTGTTTGATAAACAATCTTCAAAATTACCCCGAGTCCATGGATAAGGATAAGATGCTAATTCACCCACCATCAACTCAGTTAAATCCTCAGTTTGCATAGGACGTAAATATTCAAGTTGAGGAGTTACAATAGTAGGATTAGCCGACATATTAATTAATTTATCTTAGGTTATTAATAGATTCTATAAATGTAATATAAATATTATTAATTCAATAAACTCATAGCTAGTTTAAGGTCATCC
>CALISP010000253.1 GCA_938041705.1 uncultured Cocleimonas sp.
TAGTTATTTTTAAATTAATAACCTATCCTTGAACAGGATTGAACTTGTTTTTATCTATGAAAATCAACATTTTGTTGATAGTGGTCGATGTGTAAGTATGAGTAACCAAACTGATTCTGTTAATTTTGCAGCAAACTTAAAGTTTCTCTGTGGCTTTTATAGTTCTATATCAGAAGTATGCCGTAGGATCGAAATTAATAGACAACAATTCAATAGATATCTTAGTGGTAAATCATTTCCCTCTTATAAAAATTATAAAAAAATCTGTGATTTCTTTGGAGTAGAAAGCGAAGAAATTATTATCGATCCAATCGAATTTGAAAAAATAGCTGGCTTACCTAGCACTAAAGAAAAGAAAGGAGCAGTTCCTGAGCAATTGGCTAACATTGTTATGCCACTGATGAAGAACTCAAGTCAGTCTTTAAGTCGCTACGAAGGCTATTATTATCGTTATTTTTATTCATTTAGTTTCCCAGGTTACATATTTCGATCATTTCTAAAGCTCTATAAATGGGGCGATTATTATTATGTTAAACACATAGAGCTATCGAGTAGAAACGATGATTTGTCTATTCCTAGGCTCGTTGTGAAATATCATGGCATCGCATTTTTCTTAGCTGAGAGAATATTTATTGTTGAGTCTGAACCCGTTTTTAATTCAACTATATCTGAGGCGATTCTAACGCCAAACTATCGACCCAATAGCCCTTATATGTCTGGTTTAGTGATTTGCGCATCATCGGGAAGTTCTCATCAACCTAGTTCAGGTAGAACAGTATTCGAGTTTCTTGGGAAAAATATTAATGTTAGAGCTGCGATGAAGCAATGTGATTTGTTTCATCATACAGATGAGCGTATTCCAGAAAATATCAAGAAGCTAATTAAGAATGAGATGACTGACGCACAATTTACATTTCACCCTCAAGCGCTTTTATAAGTCCTTGTTTTCATATTCCAGTAAGCTAAGTTTAGTTTTTACTAGACATAATGCATGAGAGTAGCTTCATATGTGTCGCTACTAAGCGCCTACTAGCGTCTGCTTGATAAAGGTTTGAATCTATTTTTATTGCTACTCTCTTGGCTACTGAAAAACTTGTAGCAAAGAAAGCTTACTAAACAAATATACGCTGATAACTCTATGTTTGAGGGTTATTTAATGGAGAAATTATGACTCAATTTATTAATAAAAAAGAAAACATTGTCACAGAGGCAGTTGATGGATTAATTGCGACTTCTGGTGGTGCATTGGCAAGATTAGATGGTTATCCTCATATTAAGGTAGTCGTTCGAAACGATTGGGATAAGTCAAAAGTCGCACTTGTTTCTGGCGGTGGATCAGGACATGAGCCTGCACATGCTGGCTTGGTGGGCGATGGCATGTTGACGGCAGCGGTGTGTGGTGAAGTATTTGCCTCTCCTTCTGTTGATGCTGTTCTATCAGCCATTTTGGCAGTAACAGGACCTGCTGGATGTTTGCTTATTATTAAAAACTATACAGGCGATCGTCTCAATTTTGGCCTAGCTGCAGAGCGAGCTATCGAGATGGGTTTTAAGGTCAATATGGTTGTCGTTGATGATGATATCGCCTTACCTGACTTGCCCAAGCCTAGAGGTATAGCAGGAACCGTATTTGTTCATAAAATCGCAGGCGCTTTGGTAGCACAGGGAGCATCGCTGACAGAGGTAACAAAAGTCGCTGAAAATGTAATTGCTGGGACTAAAAGCATCGGCATGTCGCTAGATACCTGTACTGTACCAGGGTCACCTAAAGATGATCGGATTGAAGCAGGAAAAGCTGAACTTGGCTTAGGAATTCACGGTGAACCAGGTTTTGAAAAATTAGATTACATTGATGCTAAGCAAGCAATAACTGCCATCGTTGCTAAATTAGAACCATTGATGGGGGGCAAGCAACATGCGGTTTTATTGAACAATCTAGGGGGAGTTTCTGAACTAGAGATGTCCATTCTAGCGAATGAATTAGTAAAGTCTTCAATCGGGAAAAAGCTGAAATTAATTGTAGGCCCAGCGTCATTAATGACCGCGATAGATATGAGAGGGTTTTCTGTTTCTGTTTGCCCACTGGACCCGACAGAAGAAGAGTTATTAAAAGCGGATTGTGTTATTTCAGCTTGGCCGGGTGCCAAGGAAATAATGCCAATAGCAATTGTTGCTCTACCCGAAGGATTAACTCCAATAGCCCCAATTTCTTCTAAAGATGATGCCATAACTAGTTTAATCACTAAATGTTGTGAAATTATGATTGCATCAGAGGTGGATTTAAATGCACTCGATGCTAAATCTGGCGATGGTGATACTGGTTCGACAGTAGCGGGCGCGGGACGGTCATTGATAAATGCACTTGAACGTTTACCATTGGCTGATCATTCTAAGCTATGTAGTGCCATAGGGCAGGAATTGAGCCAAGTAATGGGTGGTTCTTCAGGAGTGTTATTGGCTATTTTCTTTACTGCTGTGGGTGACGCTTCATCTAAAGGTTTATCAATGGTTGAATCCTTAAAAGAAGGTTTAGATAGAATGCAATATATTGGAGGTGCTAATTTAGGCGACCGTACTATGATTGATGCACTAAGACCTGCACTTGAAGCTTTAAATGATGGAGTAGAGGCAGCCGCTATCGCAGCTCGAAAAGGTGCAGATCATACTGCTACTATTCTTGTGGCTAAAGCAGGACGTTCTACTTACGTAAATGAAGAGCAATTAAAAGGAAATGTTGATCCTGGTGCAGAGGCTGTTGCAAGGTTATTTGAAGGGTTAAATCTCAACCAATAAAAAAGAGCAAACCTAATAAAGAATGAAGTTTTTTTGACGCTATGCTTATGAATAGTTGGATACGAGACTATAGAGCTGATGAAAAAGTAGGGGGGTGTCACGTTATACTCACTTCTGACTGTAAGTACCAGATTCTTGATTAGATTGTTTTACTACACATGATTGAAACATTATGCAGACTAATTTAGATTTTTCGGTATCAATAAATAAGAGGAATCTCATTTTTTTGATCATTTAATTGAGATTGTGAAGTTGATAACTTACTCGCCATGTCTCGTGCAATTCTAGCTTCAAATGCTTGTTGTAGGTTTGGATTATGTAGAAGTATTTCTTCGAGTGCATTTTTTTCCCAAGATAAATATTTACAACCCGTTTTGAGCATTACAGTTGCAGTTGCATTACCTTTTAGAATGAAACTGATCTCACCTATAAAACTTCCAGAAGGAATAGTAAACTGATGATCATTCTTATACGCACTAGCTTCACCATCGATTAAATAATACAGATGTGTTGGTGCTTCAAGTTCTTTAGTTAAGATTGTATCTTGGTCTGATACATGTTTTGTCGCAAATTTCATTAAACGCCTAAACTCTCCTGGAGCGACTCCTTTTAAGCTTTTGAAAACTGGAATATATTCTTCATGAATACGAAATGGCATTCGATCATATAAAATAGATGCTGTACCAATAAAATTGGCTATCAATATTAAACAACTTCCCATTATTGCTCCCCAAAGGGGTACCTCTGGGTAAAAGTAATAGTAGATAATATAAAAAATACTTGAGATAAATACTAAAGACCTAAGTGCTAATTGATTTTTAAATAGAAAACCAAGTACATAACCCAAAGTAGCAAAATGAACGATTAAGCCTATATCTAATGAAAAGCTAGATTTAATAGATTCCAGTATTTCTATCACTAACAGCCACCTTTAAACAAAAAGAAATTTTAATCAATTCCAGTATAGTTTAGTTTAAAAAGTATTTATTATGATATTTTTACAGGAATTCTCTAATTCTCTTGAGTAAAACAAAAGCAGTAATTAGAGATATAAATCATTTATTTTCATGTGTAAAAATGGTGTTCCAGCTTTTTGGAGGGATTCCACTATGAAAAGTTATTCGGTCTATATAGATTTGGTAAATACTTTGTTGAGTTTTTTCAAACTGCTGTCGGAATAATTGGTTCGCTTTATCCCAGTCCCCTTGCAAATATGCGATATGAGATTCCTCATGAACTAGCAACTGATCTTTCTGTATAGCCGTAAGCTCATTCTTTAAAGCGAGGGGCTCATATATTTTAATGGCATTTTGTTTACCTTTGACACGAACATGATCAATATAACGAAATACAATATTTGGGCATTGTAATTTTGTTTCTTCACTGACAAGTATCTTAACATCATAGTATTTTGTTAGTCCTTCAAGTCTCGAACCCAGATTTACAGCATCACCTAATACAGTATAAGCACGACGATAATCAGACCCCATATCTCCAACATTCATTTCCCCAGTATGAATGCCTATTCCAGCAGAAACGTTCTTTATGCCTAATTGTGTAAAGTCCTCTTGTAACTTAACTATCGTTTTTTGCATTTCTAAAGCAGACTTCACTGCATTTTCTGCATGCTTAGGATCCTTAATTGGAGCTCCCCAAAAGGCCATTACCATATCTCCAACATATTTATCGATAGTTCCCTTATGATCGAAAATTATTTTTGTGATTGGAGTTAGATATTGATTTAAAAATGTTTTTAGTTCTCTAGTTGTTAGGGGTTCTGAAAGTGATGTGAAATCTCTGAGGTCTGAAAATAATACTGTCATTTCTCTTCTAAGGCCGTAATTAGAAATTTGTTTAGGGTTCTCTATTAGTTTATTTATATGTTCTTCAGGTACATATTGCCCGAACATTGCATGAATTCTTTCCCTGCCCTTTGATTCAACTAACAAATCATAAATAACAAAAATACTAGATATTGCCATAATCAATAAAAGAGAAACTACAACGGGTAGATTTATGAGTTGTGATAACCA
>CALISP010000254.1 GCA_938041705.1 uncultured Cocleimonas sp.
AATAAAAATGCTGCAAGCTGTGCTGCTGTACCTTCATCAAATACATCAAACCATGTTTTAAAAATACCCGTAGTGAAAGTAGGAATACCAAAGTATTGAACCGTTCCGTAATCTGCCAAGGTTTCCATTAAAGCAAGTGACAAACCTGTAACAATTGCGGGACGTGCCAATGGTAAGGCGACTCGGTAGAAACTTTGAAAGGGCGAATTACCTAAGGTACGACTGGCTTCCAACACACAAATTGACTGCTCTAAAAACGCCGCACGCGCTAGCATGTAAACGTATGGATACAACACTAATGAAAGCATCATGATCGCACCGCCCATAGAACGAACTTCAGGAAACCAATAATCACCAGCACTCAAACTAAAAGTCTCACGCAACAGTGTTTGCACAGGTCCAGCAAAGTCGAGCATACCTGTATAAGTGTAAGCGATAATGTAAGCAGGAATTGCTAGCGGCAATAACAATGCCCAAGAGAAAAAACGACGCATTGGAAACTCACACATACTGGTCAGCCAAGCAGTGATAATTCCCATGCTCAAGACACCAACCGTAACTCCCGCCATTAAAATTAATGAATTAGATACGTAATCCCCAAGAAGGTTTTCATAGAGATGTGTCCAGTTTTCATTAAACGGCTGGAACAAATAACTAGCAACCACTAACACAGGCAATGCCATCAACAATGCAATCGACATAATCGACACATTCCAACGATCTAAGCTGGGTAAGCCAAGCAAGCTAAATTTGGAAGCGTGAGCTTTATCGGCATTGTCCTTAGCAGTGGTGATTATGTTGATCGGATTATCCATCGGAAGGAAACTAACAAATGTTACAGCGGAAGGTTAATTTTATTACAATTGATAATTATTCGCAATTACCTTGTAAGGTTCGATTGTATTCAAAGAATAAGCATAACTAGTGTAAAGCTAAAGTATTGATTAGAAATTGTATAGACTATAAAACTGTTCAAGTTTGCTACAGACCATTTCTTTCAATAGGCTCGCATTTTTCTGTTTTCGATTTAAGTCTTTATATTAAATTGTCAGTTTTTTGGTGCTATCATTTATCTTTAGTTTTGATCTTAGGAAAATTGCATGGCAACTAGCTTACTATTGTTATTAGACGACATCGCCGCTGTTTTAGATGACGTGGCTGTGATGAGTAAAGTAGCCGTAAAAAAAACCGCAGGGGTACTAGGTGATGATCTCGCATTAAACGCCGAACAAGTTTCTGGCGTTAAAGCAGATCGAGAGCTCCCTGTAATTTGGGCTGTTGCTAAGGGCTCATTCAAAAACAAACTTATTTTAGTTCCGGCTGCACTCGCTATTAGCGCTTTTATTCCTTGGTTAATTACCCCTTTGCTAATGTTAGGCGGAGCATTTCTTTGCTTTGAAGGCTTCGAAAAAATAGCCCATAAATTCCTGCATCCTAAAGTTGAAGAAGAACATAAGCAGACACTAGCCGCTATTCAAAACCCTGAAATCGATATGGTGGAATTTGAAAAAAACAAGATTACAGGTGCAATAAGAACTGACTTCATCCTCTCTGCTGAGATTATAGTAATCGCGTTAGGTACCGTAAAGGATCAACCCTTTTTAATACAGTGTTTGGTCGTTTCGGGGATTGCTTTTTTTATTACTATTGCTGTTTACGGTTTAGTTTCAGGAATCGTTAGATTAGATGATGCAGGACTTCATTTAATCAAAGAAACTGCACAAACAGCTTGGGGTGAATTTAAACGAAAACTAGGCCGAGGGCTCTTGGTATTCGCTCCTTTTTTAATGAGAGCATTAACCATTGTTGGCACTGCGGCAATGTTCTTGGTCGGAGGTGGAATCTTGGTTCACGGCTTTCATACAGTAAGCGAAGGTATTCTTCATTTTAGTGAGTCACTATCAACTTTGCCGTTAGGTAGTTTTTGGGCAGCAGTTACACCAACAGTTGCAAATGGCTTATTTGGGATAATCGCAGGTGGTATTTTGGTGTTGTTTTTTAAACTGCTATCACCTGTCATAGCGCGATTTAAAAAGAAAGCGTAACTGACTTTAAGATTAGCTAGTAGAAAATATAAATAGATAATAGACACCCCCCTACTTTTAGCCACTTTCTATGTAAAAGTGCCTAAAAGTAGGGGGGTGTCATTTAGAACTAGATTAGAATTAGTTAGCTGTAATGTCAGCCGTATCGGCGTTACATAGCTTAATTAAGTCAAGTGGGGATAACTCAATCTGAAGACCTCGTCTCCCGGCACTGACATAAATTGTTTCATAGCTTTCTGCTGATGAATCAAGCCTGAAAGGCAATCGCTTTTTTTGTCCTAAGGGACTAATACCACCTAAGATATAACCCGTAGCATTTTGTGCAGCAGTAACATCTGCCATGCAGGTTTTTTTAGTTTTAAGTGATTTTGATACTGCTTTTAAATCAAGCTGATGGCTAACAGGCACGATAGCGATCGCTAGTTGTTTACTATTGTCGCTAACATCGCCTGAGATTACTAACGTTTTAAATATGCGTTCAGCTTCGACATTTAAGCAATTTGCTGCTTCTTCTCCATAAGAAGCAACTTGAGCATCATGTGAGTATTCATGCAATTTATACAGAATACCCGCTTTTTTTAGCGCTTCAATCGCTGGTGTCATGCTTCACAGTTTAGTATTTAAGATGGTAATTAATCACTAAACCACGTTTATCTGCACTTGTCGTAGAGTACATTTTTCCACCCGCTTTACCGATGTTCTTTAGCATTTCCAAATCAGGCATATCACCCGATTTTTTAGCAGCCGCAGGCATGGCATCCATAATATTAGTGATGATATTCATATAACCTTCAATATCCATTGAAGTAAATGAAATTTCAGAAGTTTCATTACTATGCGCTTTTAATGCTGGCTTATCATTACCGATAAAAATATTAATTGCTTTTTCGGTTCGACTCAAGAAAACATCAGGTGCTTTCATACCTCTTGAAGGAATAATTCCTTCTGGTAATTTAACTACAGTACCGTCTTCTGGAAGCTTAAGTGAAGCTATTGGTGGCGCCATCATTCCTGCCATAGCAATAAGGCCAGCAGGATCATTCGAACCTAATGATAGGACAGCATCAATCTTTTTAGGCTGCATTCTGTCATCTAATTGAATATCTGATAATGATGCATAGATAGAATTGAACTGAGATAGACCCATGTTCATTACCATCGCCATTCCGCCCATACTCTTACGAATATCTTGAGCTTTGATTGCAGGGCAACCATTATCTTCACCTGACTTAATCAAGAAACTTGAGTATTGTGTTAAGGCATTACGGAGCTTAGTGAAATTGATATTTATCCCATAATCGAAAATAGCATTTTCGGTGCGTTGAGAGATATTTGTCTCGTTAGCTAAGGTTTGTAATGCAGTACTAACAGGACTTGAAGTTTTAAATAACACTTCATAATCGATTGCTTTTTCTTCTAACTTTTTAGTACCAAACACGATTTCAGAAAAGTTATCAAAATGATTATCAGCAACAGCTAAACAACCATTAAGTGACTTATCATCCATGCTACCTTTAGCTTGTTGCATGATCATTGGCTTAGCAAACGTAAAGGCGCTTTTTAGATTAATAAAACCATCGCCATAACCTTCATAGTTATTTTCTTTTAAGAAAGCATCCCAGTTAGCTTCGGTATATGAGCTTTTTGGTGAAGCCTCTCCCATCAAATGCTTTTTTAAGCCTTCTTTTTTATCAACAGTAGATAAGGATAGCGCCAACTGATCTTTTAAAAACACCGCACTAATCGCCATCTGACCTTTCGGATCGGTACTTTCAAAACAATCAAATTCACCGCATTTAGAGAATGCAACTTTGTAATCTGACTTAGCCTCTGCACGCTTAATCATTGCCATGACTTTATCTTTATCTGCAATACCCATTCGCATTACAGGCATCATTTCATAGCCGTAAAAAACACTTTTTGCTTTGGTAGAAAAACCTGATTCAGCTATTTTTCCACTCCCAATTAAATCACCATATTCTTCAAATAAAGCAATGAAAAATTTACCCGGTCCTTTGCTATCAGTCGCTGCTTTTTTAAAAGCATCTGAGTCACCAAGCATCGCCATAATATCTTTGCTTTTTTGCATTTGATAATTCATGACTTTCTCAGGAATAGATTCCTTATTCGCTATGAGATAAGCTGTATCAGCGGGAACATGCACTAATAATGATTTGAAGTCAGCTCCATCTTTAGAGCCACCAAATAGATTTGAAAAGAAACCTTCGGCATTAACAACGCTGGTAGTTGAAAGTGCGACCGCTAAGGTCACACCCAATAATTTTTTAGAATGTATTTTCAAGTTATTTCCTTATGACATAAATTATGTTTCTCACAGTTTAACAAAAAAATTACTGATAAAATGTGAAATATGTTGGATAAAAATAATTTAGTTGGTTTTTTGTTGAGTAGGCAATGGCGGGATACACCTGAAGGTATCTCTTTAAACTTTTGGTTAACTAGTCCAAAAGGCCCAGTACATGTAATAATAAATAAGCAAAAAGCCATTTGTTTTATCCGACGTAAAAATTTGCTTAACACTAAACTCAATATTACTAATAGTGACAATAACAAAGATATCGAACGCAAAGAACTCAAGCTAAAAGCACTTGATCATGAGCCTGTAGATGCCTTGTATTTTAACCAACAACGTACCCTTAATAATTTACGTGAGCATCTAGCTTACGATAAAACTCAATTATTAGAATCAGAGATAAAACCTGCTGAACGTTATTTAATGGAACGTTTCATCACTGCGTCGTTGAATATAATCGGAGAACCGATTAAACGAGATGGCTATATTGAATACCACAATCCAATGCTCAAACCCGAATCTTATCATCCTGAATTTAAGTGCGTATCGTTAGATATTGAAACCGAAGGGTTTCGTGGCAAGCTATATTCTATTGCCGTTGCTATGACTGGTGCCTCAGGTGATATTGAACAGGTTTTTATGGTTAAAGAAACGCCTGAGCAGACATCCACAAATATCACATGGTGTAAAAACGAAAAACAAGCACTTGAATCATTTTTTCAATGGATGAAAACGTATGACCCTGATGTGATTATCGGCTGGAATGTAATCGCATTTGATTTAGAGTTTTTGCAATGGAAGTGCAAACAATTAAACATATCATTTGCTCTCGGTCGCGGTGATAGTAAACAACAAAATGCTGCTGTTTTAATACCCCAACAAAGTGGACATATGCATATTGCGCGAATTCCTGGAAGAGTCGTTTTAGATGGAATAACAAGTCTTCGAGGTGCATTCTGGTCATTTGAAAGTTTTGCACTAGATTTTGTGTCAGAACAACTTCTTGGAAAAAAGAAATTAATTAACCAGTCTGGCGCAGAGAAACTTGCTGAAATACAACGTCAATACAGAGAAGACCCAATTGCTCTTGCTGAATATAATCTAGAAGACTGCCGTTTAGTAAATGAGATTTTCGCCAAAACCGATATGTTAAATTTTTCTATTCAAAGAGCTCGAATGACTGGCTTGGCTATTGACCGCCAAGGTGGTTCTAGTGCCGCATTTGACAATCTTTATTTGCCCCGCTTGCATCGCCAAGGTTATGTTGCACCTGATATAGGTAGCCAAAAAAGCACTCAACAAAGTCCTGGTGGCTATGTTATGGATTCTCAACCGGGATTATACGAGAATGTGTTGGTGCTAGATTTTAAGAGTCTGTATCCCAGTATTATTCGAACCTTTAAAATTGATCCGTTAGGCTTATCCATTGGTACTTTGCAGGAGCACAACCTAAATAGTTCTCCTCACAATACGATCCCTGGTTTTTTAGAAGCAGAGTTTTCACGTGAACAACATATTTTGCCCGACTTAGTTTCTCAACTTTGGCGGGACAGGGATGAAGCTAAAAAACATAAAGACAAACCCTTATCTCAAGCAATAAAAATAATTATGAATTCCTTTTATGGAGTTTTAGGTTCGTCAGGCTGTCGTTTTTTTAATCCTCAACTGGCCAGCAGTATTACCATGCGAGGCCATCAGATTATCCTGATGAGTAGAGAGATAATTGAAAAAGAAGGTCATAACGTTATCTATGGAGACACTGATTCAGTTTTTGTATTGGTAGGTGAAGATAAAAATGAAGCGCAGTGCTTAGCTTTAGGTAAACAGTTACAAGAAAAGCTGAATATTTGGTGGAAAAAACACCTTAAAGAAGAGTTTGATATCGAATCAAATCTAGAAATAGAATTTGAAACGCACTATCTTAAATTTTTAATGCCTACGATTCGTGGAGCAGAAACAGGCAGTAAGAAACGATATGCCGGAATGATTAATTCAAATGGCAAAAAGAAAATGGTATTTAAGGGTTTAGAAACAGTTCGAACTGATTGGACACCTTTAGCGCGAGAATTTCAACAAGAATTATATAAGCGTATTTTCAATCAAGAACCATATAAAGAATTTGTAAAAAACACTCATGAAGCTTTAATTAATGGCCAACTTAACAACAAGCTCACTTATACCAAACGATTGCGTCGCCCACTTGAAAGTTATATCAGCACTCAACCCCCGCAAGTAAAAGCTGCGCGAAAAATGAAAAATCCTGGCCGTAAGATTCAATATGTGATTACTTTAAACGGTCCGGAACCGATTGAAAATAATGACTCTACACCTGATTATCAACATTATGTGGATAAACAACTTGCCCCAGTAGCAGATAGTATTTTATATTTTTTGAATACTTCTTTTGCGAAAATCACCAATCGGCAATTAGATGTTTTTGACTAGTTAAAATGTCTAAAATTCTCCCCACAAAATAAACACAAATTTCAATACTTTAACCTATCTTGAGATAGTTCTTTTGTAGAAATAACATAAAAGTGGGGGGGTGTCTTTTATATGGTTATTGTTAACTATTCAGCTTTTAAAAACTGAAAAGATCAATTTGTTCCTGAAAAAAACTGATATTAAACTATATTATTGATGGGCCTATAATTTTATATTATGGGAAGCCAATTACTTTAG
>CALISP010000255.1 GCA_938041705.1 uncultured Cocleimonas sp.
ACTGTCTATTTTGCAGCACGAGATCCTCGAACCCCAATCTTTGTTCGAGTTCTAGCCGTTTTGATTGCAGCTTATGCTCTTAGCCCTATTGATCTAATTCCGGACTTTATTCCTATTATAGGATTTCTAGATGACATTATTTTGATTCCGATTGGTATCTCTTTAGTCATTAGATTTACACCCCCAGAAGTTATCGAAACAGCAAAATTAAAGGCTGAGAAAACAGCTAAAAAACCAGTAAGTTATATAGCGATGACATTCATCATTATCATTTGGGGTCTTCTATTATGGCTTTGTTCAAAGTGGATGCTTGATCTATTTAGAACTTTTCCTAGCCTCTAATTTATCGCAAACATAATTCCCAATTGGAATCGCAGATGTTGCCGCAGGTGACGGCGCATTACAAACATGCAGACTGCGAGGACTTTCTGCAAACAGAAAATCATGAACTAATGTACCGTCTTTAAAAACAGCTTGAGCGCGAATTCCAGTAGGATAAGCATGTAAATCTTCAAGTTTAATTTGAGGGCAATATTTTTGCACTAGCTTTAAATAGCCCGGTTTATACCAAGAGTTTTTAGTTTCACTCAAACCCGTCTTCCAATTATTTTTTAGAACCTGCCAAAAGCCTTTAAAACTAAACATCTCCCAAATATCTGCAAGACTAATATTGATCTTGCCATACCCCTCACGCTTCCAACCTTGTACTGCATTGGGCCCAATAGTCACCGAACCATTTATCATACGGGTTAAATGCACACCCAAAAATGGTAGATCAGGGTCTGGAATAGGGTAAATTAAATGGTTTACGATCTTGTTATATTTAGGAGGGAGTTGGTAATACTCACCACGAAAAGGAATAATTTGGAAATCCGTTTCTATGCCCATCATCTGAGTAACTCGATCGGCCATTAATCCTGAGCATGAAATCAAAAAACCGGTTTTAATTGAGGTAACCTTGCTTTTATTTCCAGTATTTTTATCAATAGTTAGTTCAACGTAATCAGTATGTTCTTGAATGGCGCAAACTTTGCTATTGAGTTGAATTATTCCACCTAGTTTTTCTAAGCAAGTGGCCATTTTTTTTGCGAGTTGCTGATAGTTAACAATGCCGGTTTTTTTTACTAAAATTCCTGCTAGTCCAACAATATTAGGTTCTTTTTCTTTCAATGCTTCTTGGTCTAACCATTCAACATCAATATTGTTTTGGTGACAACGATCGAACAATGCATGCATTCGTTCTAGTTCGACATCATTGGTCGCAACTAAAACTTTACCGCATTGATTATATTCAATTTTATGCGTTTGACAAAAATCGATAGTAGCTTCTAAACCTTCTCGACAAAACCCTGCTTTAAGACTACCCGGTGTGTAATAAACCCCCGCGTGAATAACACCACTATTGCGGCCTGTTTGATGTTTGCAGAGATTATTCTCCTTCTCTAAAACTAAAACAGATTTATTGGGATATCGTTGTTGTAACTGCCATGCAGTAGAAATACCAACGATTCCACCACCAATAATGGTGTAATCAACATTCATAGAATTAACTCTTAAATTAGTTTAAATATTAGGGTATAGATTTTTAAATTAAGGATTATTACACGATCTATTTTTTTAGATACATCTGTATTGATATTGAAACACCTGATATTGACGCTTATGACAATTAAGATTATAGTTCTATTAGCGCCGATTTGATTTCAGCTTGCAGGCGCTTAATAAATGTAGCTAAAGCGCGGTAAATTAAATTTTAAAACCCGCTTTTTTCATGCGGGTTTTTTTATGCCTGTTAATAGAGACCTATAAAAAATAGGCTTAAGGTATTTGATATGGACGAATTTGAATTTGACACATTAGCCATCAGGGCTGGACATCAACATAGTAGTTTTCAGGAACATTCAGAGGCTATCTTCCCTACTTCTAGCTTTGTATTTAAATCAGCAGAAGAAGCTGCCGCGCGATTTGCAGGTGATGAGCCTGGATATTTTTATTCTCGTGTTGGTAATCCAACGATTACTTGTTTTCAAGATCGCTTAGCTGCTTTAGAAGGTGGTGAGGCTTGTGTAGCAACATCATCTGGCATGTCAGCAATATTAGCGACCATGCTCGGTGTATTAAAAGCAGGTGATCATGTCGTTAGTTCTCGTTCTATTTTTGGCACGAGTACGGTGTTATTCCAAAAGAATTTAGAAAAATTTGATATTAGTTTTACCTACGTTGATCTCTCTGATCTAGAAGCCTGGGATGCCGCAGTCCAGCCTAATACAAAGTTGTTTTTTGCTGAAACTCCATCGAATCCCATTACCGAGTTAGTTGATATTCGTGCTCTCTCTGAAATAGCTCATAAACATAACGCCTTACTCGCAATTGATAACTGTTTTTGTACACCTGCATTACAAAAGCCTCTCGCATTAGGAGCGGATATTGTGATTCATTCTGCAACTAAATACCTAGATGGCCAAGGCCGTTGTTTAGGTGGTGCAGTTGTCGGTGACAATAAAGTAGTCGGTGAAGATATTCATGCCGTTTTACGCTCAGGGGGCGTTGCAATGAGTCCCTTTAATGCATGGGTTTTCACTAAAGGTTTAGAAACTCTCAACATACGTATGAAAGCGCATTGCGAAAACGCGATGGCCTTAGCCATATGGTTGGATCAACAAGATAGTGTAGAAAGAGTTTTCTACCCTGGATTAGAAGACCACCCGCAACACGAATTAGCAAAAACCCAACAAAGTGGCTTTGGCGGGATTGTTTCATTTGTAGCCAAGAGCGGTAAAGAAGGTGCATGGAATATTATTAATAACACACAGCTATTATCAATTACTGCCAATCTTGGGGACACTAAAAGTACCATCACCCACCCCGCTACTACAACTCATGGACGATTAAGCCAAGAATTGCGAGATGAAACATTAATTTCTGATGGCTTGTTAAGAGTTTCTGTTGGTTTAGAAGATATTAAAGATATTCAGAATGATTTAGCACGTGGATTTAAGTAACCTCAAATAACAAAGTACCTAAAAGGTGGGGGGTGTCTTCTAAGAACTCACTTCTCCTGTTCGATGCATCGACATTTCCTTACGAAAATGCAACGATATACTTTGTTGCTCTTGATTGGACTAAAAAGCAACACCCCCCCTACTTTTTAACTAACTCTTTAACTATCCATTAAGATATTTATGAAAAATATAAAGCAAACAAGATCAGATTTATTAACCATTTTCTCTGCAGCAGTTGAGGCCGTAGGGGGAACATCCGCAGTAAAAAGAGAGTTTCTAACAAATAGTGATCAATATTCTGATCAATTTCATGTAGTTGCTATTGGCAAAGCATCTGATGCCATGTTGCAGGGAATTATCGAGACAGAAACAGCTAAAAATAAACGAATTAAAACGGCTCTATTGATATCAAAGCACGATCATATCAGCGAAAAAATGCAAAATGATCCACGCATACACTCAATCGAATCTGATCACCCTCTTCCTAAAGAAGCAACAATGAAGGCAGGTGAGTTATTACTG
>CALISP010000256.1 GCA_938041705.1 uncultured Cocleimonas sp.
CCTACAAATTCAGCAGCATCTACTCCATAACTACGTTCGATTTTATCAAGACTTGCATTTAAGCCATTAACAATCTGACCACCATTACGACCAGAGGCTCCCCAGCCGACCCGCGCACCTTCGATAACAGCTACTTTATAACCTTTTTCAGTTAAATGAAGCGCAGTAGATAATCCAGTAAAACCAGCGCCTACTACACATATATCAACTTCATAATCATCTGTAAGAGCAGAGCTCAATGTTTTAGTGTTAGCAGAGGCTGCAAAATAGCTTACTGTATGGCTGGAATCACCTGCGTAGTGTTTAGTATCATTCGTCATTAAACTATGTCCAAGTAACTTTGATGTTCAAAATCAGAGACATGCTTAGAAAATTCGGATAGTTCTTGTTTCTTGCATGCTACAAATAAATCATTAAAGGTATCGCTGAATATATTAGGTAATATCGATCCTTCTTCGAATGCCGTAATAGCGCCTGACCAATTGGTAGGGAGTTGTTTTAAGTCAGCTTCATAAGCATTACCGCATACAGGAGCAATAGGCATTTCTCCTTTTTCAATACCTTCTAAAGCACTCCCAAGAATACTAGCAAGCACTAGATAGGGGTTAGCATCTGCACCTGAAACACGGTGTTCAATACGACGTGCTTTCGAGTCCCCACCAGGAATACGGATAGCTGCTGTGCGGTTTTCGTAACCCCATCCTGCAGCAGTAGGAGCATGTGTACCAGGTGTTAAGCGACGATAAGAATTATAATGAGGTGCAAAAATCAACATTGATTCTGACATTGCATTAATTAAACCGTTAATAGCGTATTTCAATACATCAGTGCCTGATTCACTATTGTCATCAAAGACATTGTTTCCAGATGAATCAAGTAAGCTAAAGTGAACATGCATTCCACTTCCAGATTCTTCACCGTATGGTTTAGCCATAAAAGAAGCAATCATTCCGTGTTTACGCGCTACAGATTTAACGATACGCTTAAAGAATATGGCATCATCTCCAGCTTTTAATGGATCGTCTACGTGTAATAAATTAATTTCAAATTGACCGCAGCCATTCTCTGAAATTGCAGCATCAGCAGGAATTTTTTGTAATTCGCAGGCTTTGTAAACATCACTTAAAAACAAGTCAAAATCTTCAAGTTCATCCAATGACAGAACAGAATTATGAACAAGGCGTTTATTGGTAACAGGAGAGATTGGAGCTTTTGGTGATGAGCTATTAGCGTCCATTAAATAGAATTCTAATTCTGTGGCTACTACAGGAGTCAATTGTTTTTCAGTAAAGCGTTCTACCACTTTGGCTAGAGCCTGCCGAGGATCGCATGTGTAAGGTGTTCCATCTTCGTTAAACATCCATAAAGGAATGATTGTTCCACCTGAATCGCCAACTTGTAATGGTTCTCGCCCTGTGGGTTTACAAATACCGTCAAGGTCTCCAGTATCAAATACACCCCCATCAGACTCTATATCTGCACCCCACACATCTACGCTAACTGCAGACAAAGGCATGCGGATTTCTCCTTTTTGTGCCTTTGTAATATTACTCGCAGGAATACGTTTTGCTCGTAGAACTCCATTTAAGTCACAGACGGTTACATAAAGGCTTTCTGTGCTGTTAGAAGAATCATCTGGACTCATATTAACTTCCTTAATTCTTGAATTATAATCATGTGATTTAATTGTACTTGTTAAAAAATGTTAGTCAAGAATATGTGATCACAAAAATATTGGAAGCTACTACTAACTTATAGATAATATCTAAGAAATGATAATTGATAACACTCACAATTGAATATGATTTTAATGAATTTTTAGTCTAAACTTTTCTTTG
The DNA here is from genome assembly GCA_938041705.1 of uncultured Cocleimonas sp. GTDB lineage: Bacteria > Pseudomonadota > Gammaproteobacteria > Thiotrichales > Thiotrichaceae > Cocleimonas. Next base: position 1,839 of record CALISP010000256.1, read on the forward strand.
ATAAGTAGTAACAAAAATATAATGGATATGATTTAAGTATTAATAATATTTTTAGTGATCACTAAATTTAGATTTGTTTTTAAAGGTTTATAGTATTTATGAAAGAAAAAAAGTCCTACTCTTTATCTTTAGCGAATAAGAAAGATTTTAATAATATTAATGAATGGGTCTATCAAACTTTACGCACAAGTATCATGTGTGGAGAAATTCGCCCTGGTGTAGCGCTAACAATTAGAGGGCTTGCTGAAAAATTAGATGTAAGTTCAATGCCAGTTCGTGAAGCTCTCCGCAGACTTGCTTCTGAATCCGCCGTTGATATCACAGATAGCCGAAGAGTGATTGTTCCATTGATCTCTCCTGATAAATTTAAAGAGTTATATTCTTTAAGAATTCTGTTAGAAACTCATGCCGCGGAGTTAGCCTTACCGTATATATCTGAGAAACAAGTTGAGCATCTTATAATGCTAGATAAGGAGGTTGATGCCTCATATTCAGATGGTGATATTGTTTCTGGTAGTTTGGCGAATCAAGCTTTCCATAGATATATCTATAAGCAAAATCCTGTTCAAGTGTGTATGCCGATGATAGAAAGTTTATGGCTACAATTGGGTCCATTTGCAAGGGTGGCATTAAGTAAAATTGAAAAATACTACGAATATGATCGTCATCAAGAAGCATTAGAAGCTATTCAACAACGTGATTCGTTTGCTTTGCGTCGTGCAATTGAAGCTGATATCAGGGATGGTCTATCTGTATTTAAAAATATTGATGAAATTTATCATGATTTAAAATCAAGTGAATAATCAATAGTAAGAAACGAGCTACGATTATTGGACTATTATTACTTAACTATTTTTTATTTTTAAATAGAGTCTCCCATAACAGTGATCACTAATAGATAGTCTATAACTAAATTATGTCAACGTTCATTATTTATAATGGAGTCATACTGATTAAATATTTTTAATAAAATATATGTGATCACAAATTTTGACTTTTTACATTTATTGTGCCAAAT
>CALISP010000257.1 GCA_938041705.1 uncultured Cocleimonas sp.
CTTAAAACATAACCATGTTGTTAGAGTATGGAAAAACATGGGCCAAATACGAGCTCAATTAAGCCTCGAAATTGCAGTAAAGCCAACATGGAATCGAGATAACTTAGATGTAGTTATTATCGTTGAAACAGCTGATATGCAAACCCAACACGCATTAAGGCTTGCATTGAAATAACTGTTATCTAAAGTCTGTTGCTACTATTAGGGCGTAACAACACATACTCATGTTCAATCAGCTTGATTAAATAGCTAAGCTATCTAATCCTCTAGTTTCATAATCAATGATTTCAAATAGGTAGTGCGCGTGCTGATCTCTTCTTCAAGACGTGAAATCTCATCTTTTATAATTTCTTTTTGTTCTTCCCGAGTATGTTGTTGATTAACTATTTTATGTAATTCTGCAATTGCATTGCTTAGTGCTGGAGAGATCTCTGTGATCATTTCACTTTTCTTATTTCCTGCATCCTGTTCAATTAGTCTGGTACTTCTGCGGAACTTAAACTTTTTGCTACCAGGTAATAGTGAGCCTTTCTCTCTCTTATAAATTACTCGCAATACATCATGAATTCCTGATGTTTGTAATGAATAACGATTAATCTGCTCTGGGTTAACAATGCCCATTGCTGCTAGTGCAGGATATTTAGTACTCATTATAATTCCTTGATTTACGGTTTATCAAAAATTGATGATCTCTAAAATTAATAATACTCTAAAAGTAGTAACAATTGATACCCAGAGATTAGAGGAGAAATCTCGTTAGTTTCTATAATATATAATGAGTTTGAGAGTTATCTCAAAAGTAGGGGGGTGTTTATTTCTAATAAGTTTTAGACATAAAAAAACCTGCAACCAATGAAGGCGCAGGTTTTAAGTAAAACTTTTAACATAGAAGATCAGTCATCGTCATCAACAAATGTACCGATTGGCTGCTTCTCAACAACTTCCATATCACTTTCTGCATCAGCAACGACATGTACTTTTACTGTTGTTTCTACATCAGTGTGAAGGTGAACAACAACATCGTATTCACCGATGTTACGGATAGGACCTTCTGGCATACGTACTTCACGACGTTCAACGTTAACGCCTTGAGCGCAGATCGCTTCAGCGATTTCGTTGTTAGAAACAGAGCCAAACAATTTACCTTCCTGACCTGCTCTTACTTCGATTGTTAAATCGTCAACACCATTTACAGCTACTAAACGATCTTGAGCTGATTTTGTAATTGCCGCAGCTGCTTTTTCTAGATCAGCGCGAATTGTTTCAAATTCAGCAATATTTGTTTTTGTTGCAGTTTTAGCTTTCTTTTGAGGAACTAAGAAGTTACGCGCATAACCAGACTTTACGTTAACGATATCGCCAATTGCGCCTAGATTTTCAATTCTTTCCATTAATATAACTTGCATGGTTATCACCTTTTTTAGTAGTACCTAAGTTGTTAGCTAGCTTCGCTTTCGCTTACTTCGCATTCCTGCTTAGAAATCTACTCATCATTAAATTAGTATAAATTCTATTTCTTACTTGCTTGTTTCTGTCGGAAATCAACAAAATTATCAATCAGTCCGATAGTTGCAAGTAAAACAATCATTTGTATCAGTAGTATAAACATTAACGCATAAAGTGCTATTAGCCAGCCCGAACCCATACCACGTTGCTTAACTAAGCTATGTGCTACGGATAATCCCTGAAACATGAAAATAGCTATTGCTACCATGATTAACTCAGTAATCATCTGGTTGTTAGTAAAAACAGCTAATGCTATTCCTATTAACAAACCTATCGATGCTTGCTTGCCAATGCGTATCTGGCGAAATTCTTCACCAAAACCACCAGGATTATAAAGTTGTGCTTGCCAGTTACGTGCAATCATCAACGAAATTATCGTTAATAATGCAAACGTTGCTGCAAACGTACCTGTCATCCATGCTGATGCAATATTGATACTTTCATCAATTTTCGCATCGGTAAATTGGTAGCTTTGTTTTAATAGAGGTTTTATTGGTTCTAATAACTGAACCCAAAATGCCGCAGCATCTGGAAACAGAAAATGGAACAATAAAACTCCCGCTACTGCTATCAACAAGATTAGTTGTAAGGTTTTACTCCATGAACTCGTTAGTGCAAGAACACTTGCAATAAAGAGTATAGGTAACCAAGTCACTAAACCTGCTATAAATCCACCACTTAAATCTTGCTTTATGACGACACTAACAATCATTAGTGTCACTGTAGCTAGTAGTGAATAGATAATGCCCTGTTGCCAACCTTTGCGTAAAGTAATAAGCGCGATAGCGGCATTACTAAATACAAGCATAGGAGGTAACATTAATGAGACTAGGGTAGATACAATGACAAAAATTGCCGCTTGTATCCGGCCCGCCATTATAAAGCCGGCCATCATACTGATCTCTTATTTATGTTGATCCGTGTAAGGAATCAATGCTAAAAATCGTGCGCGTTTGATAGCTGTTGCTAATTGACGCTGATATCTAGCTTTGGTGCCTGTAACACGGCTTGGTACAATTTTACCAGTTTCAGTGATGAATGCTTTTAGTGTATCAAGATCTTTATAATCGATCTGTTTAACACCTTCTTTGGTAAAACGACAAAACTTTTGACGACGAAAACGTTGTGCTGACATGATTAAATCCTCGAATTAATTATTATATTGCTTTCTTTCTGGCTTCTTTTCATTCTCTTTAGAGAGAATTGAAGGCTCAGTTACAGCTTCGTCACTGCGAATAATCATGTTACGAAGCACTGCATCATTAAAACGGAATAGATCTTCTAGCTCACTTAATGTCGAAGAATCACATTCAATGTTCATTAATACATAATGAGCTTTGTGTAATTTAACGATTGGATAAGCTAAAGGACGACGTCCCCAGTCTTCTAAACGGTGGATTGCACCTTTGTTGTCTTCGATCAGCTTGCGGTAACGCTCTAGCATGCCTGGAAGTTGGTCGCTTTGATCTGGATGTAACAGAAAAACGATTTCGTAATGTCTCATATGTATCTCCTTATGGACAATTTGGCTCTATTTTTACGGCATTTTCATGCTTGCAAACAGAGCAAGGAGGGGTCACTGACCCGCGGAACGCGCGATTATCTTGCAAAGTGATTTGAATGTCAATCAGCGTTGAAACTTTCTTATCTAAGGTCTCATCATTAAAGTCAATGACTGAGCCGTTTTTAATTTGTTAGCAATATTATCGGTTAATCTCATATAAATAACCTAAGCTTTATTATTAATATAAATTAGAGAAACGATTTAATGAGCTTAAATGTTTTATTACTGATGAATGGAAAAGATTCGGAAGCGATTAAAACGTTACTTGAGTCTAAAATTCCAGGTTACAAGGTTTCTTTTAATACATTAGAAAACTTCAGTAGCCCTAAAGTTGACGATATTCATTCAGATCTAATAACTGACTATAACTTGTATGATGTTTGTGTCGTAAAAGGTACTTATCTCGCCCATCAAATAATGAGCCTAGGTGTTTCATTTATATGCTGGGATAAAATGGAGGACTTGTCCGTAAAGTTTGATGTTTTTTTGCAGCTACACCGTAATTTGAAAAAGTTTCCTTTGGATTTACATGATTTCAGGTTGACTGAAGTCTTACATAATAGTCAAGACTGTATTATATACAAAGGTCTAGACGCCTATTCGACACCTGTTGCTATTAAACGGTTTAAATTCCAAGCTAATCAGCTCTCACAAGATACAATAAGAGAATACCTTAAAGGTATTTCTGAGCAGTGTGGTGTTCAATCAAAAGGTTTAATTGATTTTTACGAAGGTGGAATTTCAAAAAATGCCTTTTATCTGGTAATGGAGTATTTACCTTTAGGAAATCTAAGAAGGTTTTTAGACTCCCGAGATAACGTTTTACCTATTAAGCCTGCTTTAGAATGGTTTGAAGAAATTGCAAATGCCTTAAAAGCTGTTCACCAAGCAGGCCTGGTTCATCGTGATTTAAAAATAGATAATATTATGCTTAGAGAAGATGGTTCTCTGGCTTTAACTGACTATGGTGTATCGAAAAACATTTTGCTGAGCGCTAATTTTTTAAGTGAAGATGAAATTCATGGTTCACCTTATTATGTAAGCCCTGAACTTATTGCAGGAGAGCCTTGTAGTCAGAGTTCTGATATTTATAGTTTAGGGATAATTTTCTATGAGCTTCTAACGGGAGTTAGGCCTTATAATGCCAATAACTCCCATGACTTGATGATGGCCCATATTAATGGTGACATTCCTGTTTTACCTAACCATTTGAAATCTTTTCAAGTATGTTTGGATAGGATGATGGCTAAAAGTACTAAGGGTCGATTCATTAATATGACTGACCTTTTAATATCATTCAAAAAAGCTAGCGCCAACCATGAGCGATTAAAAAGTTCTGAAAACACACCCCCCCACTTTTTACCTATATCTTAAGCTATGGGCAGTCCTAAAGTTTGGAACGTAGATTAATAATCCTAATTAGTAATCTTATTTGTAACCTACAGAATTCATCTCTGCTTTACATGCATTTAAAATTCTAGTCTGTAATTCAGGCTCAAGTTCTGTTTTCCATCGCTGTGATTTGCCTTTGTGGAAAAATTCTTGGCCCACTGTCTCTCTGAAGCCTTCTTTCTTCTCTTGTTTTTGCATTTTATCGAATGAGCAAGCATCAATAGTCTTGCGAGTGAGGTCTGGATCATAATCCATTTTTAAGAATTGAAGGATTTCACTAAAAATTTCAAAAGGTTTATCTAATAAGTCTTCATAACGCAAAGCATATACAGGATAGGGAAGCTCTCTCATCCATGAGGCCATGTGGATTTTCCATGATAATTGAGGCATAAATAAGCCATTATTAGGTCCACGAGTCATAAAATTATCATCAAGAAGTTTGTCTACAGCTTCAGTATTATTTTTACAACCAAAATGATTTTTAAAGGAAAGAGCTACATCCCGAGGGTCTCTAATTATATAAATAGCTGCATTTGTTAAGTCATGAGGGATTTGAGCAATGCCTGATACATCGATGTTTGCATCATGAGTTTTTAGCAATAAATTACCTCCAGCACCTTCTAAAGTTCGAAGCATTGCCGCGGGTTTAACGAATGCTTGATCAGTCAGGGTCCAATCATGAATAGACTTTTTAACAATGCCTTCAAAATATTCAGGATTTTTATCACTGGTTTGCATGATTCCATTAATATCAATTTCGCCATTATTTGCATAAGCTGAAATTAAGGCACGAATCCAAGTGTTACCACTTCTAGGGTAACTAGCAATCCAAGTGATTTTATTATCTGGGTAACTCATTTTTGTATTACATATAGGTATTAAGATACTAAATAGTAATTGAACAAGAACTTATAGAAAAGATAAATCAACGACAATAGCTTTAGTTTGAAAACGTGAGTCTAGAATTAGGTTAACTTTTTCTCATATTAATAGAACAAAATTAATGT
>CALISP010000258.1 GCA_938041705.1 uncultured Cocleimonas sp.
TTGCTCTAATCTCCGCAGGACCAGGATGGATTATTGTAGGAGCACTAAAGATTTTCGCTGGCTCATTCCTTGCGGTACTTGCTATTAATCATGGTGTGTCAGAAAAATTGGCAGGTGACCCAACCTATATGTATCTAGTTGCATTTGGGTTTATAACGGAATCACCCAATGTGGCTCTGGCTTTGGCCGGTATATTTGTGATTATCAGCCAACTAAAAATTAACGTCACCAATGCCTATGCAGGTTCTATCGCATGGTCAAATTTTTTCTCACGCTTAACTCACAGTCATCCTGGTCGAGTTGTCTGGTTGGTATTTAACGTTGCAATCGCTTTGCTGTTGATGGAGTTGGGAATATACGAAGCGTTAGAACATATCTTAGGCATATATGCGAATGTAGCCGTTGCATGGGTAGGTGCATTAGTCGCTGACTTAGTTATAAATAAACCTCTGGGGTTTAGCCCCAAACATATCGAATTTAAACGAGCCCATCTTTACGATATTAATCCAGTAGGTGTCGGTGCGATGATCGCGGCAAGCGCCATGGGAATCTTTTCTTACATCGGTTTATTTGGTGAGTTAGCTCAAGCATTGTCTCCTTACATTGCTTTAGCAACTGCATTTATCGTCTCACCATTAATCGCAATCGCAACTAAAGGTCGATATTACATAGCGCGGGAGTCCTTCTTACAAAGTACAACAAAAGGGGTTTTGAATTGTACTGTTTGCCAAAATGATTTTGAAGTTGAGGATATGGCCTCCTGTCCTGCCTATGGTGGTGCTATTTGTTCTTTATGCTGTTCTCTTGATGGACGATGCCAAGATCAATGCAAAACTGGGGCTAGATTTAATGATCAATTCACAGGGTTTATTAATAAATTTCTGCCGCATAAATTAGCCTCTAGGCTAGACAATAGGTTACTTCAGTTCTTGTTTCTAATGGGATTGATTGCCTCATTTATCGCTGCCGTTTTCTGGCTTGTTTATCAGCAAGTACCTATTGGAAATGACGAAGTAAATACACTCATAGCATCATCACTTAAAGAAGTATTTTTACTGTTGCTAATTATTGTTGGAGTGTTGGTATGGTTGTTCGTGCTCGCTACAGAAAGTCGTCAATTTGCACTTGAGGAATCTCAGCGACAAACAGAAAAACTTAGTAATGAGATAAATGCACATAAAAAAACGGATCTGGCATTACAGCAAGCTACTAAAACAGCAGACTCTGCAAATAGGGCTAAAAGTCGATATCTAACCGGTATAAGCCATGAACTAAGAAGCCCTTTAAATACAATTCTTGGCTATACGCAATTATTAGAAAAGGATCAAAGTCTACTTCCAGAGCATCATGCAAAACTAAACTTAGTGCATCGTAGCGGTGATCATCTAGCAGATTTAATTGAAGGAATTCTTGATATATCTCGAATTGAAGCGGGTCGAATAGAATTACGCAGAGATCAAGTACCTTTAGAAACTCTAGTAGAAGATTTAGTTGAAATGTTTCGCATGCAGGCTGAAAATAAAGGTCTCAGCTTTACGTATAAAACCTCAGCTTATATACCTGATGTAGTCTTTGGAGATGAGAAGCGACTAAGACAAATACTCATTAATTTACTCTCGAATGCAGTGAAATACACTAAAAGTGGGGGGGTGTCTTTATCATTCTCATATCAAAGCCAAGTAGCTGAATTTAAGATAACAGATACAGGCATTGGCATAGAAGCAGAAAATTTAGATCTTATATTTCAGCCCTTTGAAAGGATACGAAATCCTAGCTCACCGCAGATGCCTGGAACGGGTCTTGGATTAACAATCACCAAGTTTTTCGTAGAAATAATGGGAGGTGAAATTACTCTGCAAAGCAAAATAAATGAAGGCAGTACTTTCAAATTATCTTTAATGTTGCCCAGCGTTCCTAATCCTATTATCAAAACTGAAGATGTAAGACAAATACAGTCATATGAAGGACAGCAAAAAACTATTATGGTTGTCGATGATGACGCTTCACATAGAGGACTGATTAGTGAGATTTTATCACCTCTTAACTTTATTGTGCTTGAAGCGACCGACTCATACAGTTGTTTAGAAGATATTCACAAAACACATATCGATATGTTCTTGCTCGATATTTCAATGCCTGGAATGACTGGATGGGAACTCGTTAAATTACTCCGTGAAAAAGAAATCTCAGTACCAATAATTATGGTTTCAGCAGATGCTTTTGAAAACCCAAAGCACGCGCTTGAAGAGAAAAAAGATAAAAATAAACTAGATGAGTGCAAGGAGCGCTTACACGATGATTATCTAAATAAACCAATCAGTGACAAGCTTTTATTAGACAAAATAGCTAATGCTTTAGAGCTTAAATGGATTTATGAGCCTACTGATGTATTACCTGTTCTGGAACAGGTGAATGAAAATTCAGAATCCTTCTATAAAGAGGTATTTGAAGGCATCGAACAAAGAGATTGTAGGGAGCTTATCTCAATGGCTGAACTAGGCTATATCGAAGGAATAGAGAAAGTTCTAATTCGCATGGAAACTCCAGGTAACAACCAGAAATTCATCGATAATATTCGTCATTTTGTTACACGTTATCAGTTCTCAAAAATTATTTCTCTCAGCAAGAAGGCATTGAATTAATGACTACAAAAGGAATAGTTTTAGTTGCCGAAGACTCTGCTGAGGCGCTTGGTATGCTCAATGAAACATTAGTTAATGATGGTTATACCGTATTTGTAGCTATGGATGGAGAACAAGCACTAGCGATAGCAAACCGTATGGTGCCAGACGTTATATTAATGGACATCATCATGCCGAATATGAATGGTATTGAAGCTTGTAAAGCGCTTAAGAAAAATAGTGAACTTACCGATATTCCCGTTATTTTTATGACGGGTCTAAGCGAAAAAGAGCATTTGTTTAATAGTTTAGATGCAGGTGGCGTCGACTTCATCAATAAGCCCATACAACTTGATGAATTACTCGCAAGAATTAAAGTCCATTTAAAGAACTCTAAATCAACACGAAGTGCGCATAATTCTCTTAATAGAGTTGGTCAGTTATCATTTACCTGTGATTCAAACGCTAATATTTTATGGTCTACGGATAGCGCAAATGAATTATTAAATGCAGCTGGGATTGATAGTGAAGAAAACACTCAGTTAATGTCTGAACAAATTCGATATTGGCTATCATCAGATCCAGATAAGCATAGTAGCTTATGGTTAAAAGGTTTTGATAGTCCAGTACAAATATGTTTTTTGGGTAGACCAGCACCAGGAGAATATCTACTCAGGTTTACAAATGATAATGAAGAAAATATTCGGGCAAGTTTATGCAAAAGGTTTTCATTAACGGAGCGTGAGTCCGAAGTATTATTTTGGTTGGTTCGCGGAAAAACGAACAAGGAAATTAGCATAATACTTTCAATGAGTCCGCGAACAGTTAATAAACATCTTGAGCCAATTTTTAGAAAATTGTCTGTCGAAAATAGAACCTCAGCAACGGCAGTATGTCTGCGATATTTGAATCGCCGTTAAATTGACGCCATAGATATTAAAATATTCATCTTGAATTTACTTAAAAGAAAGACAAAACAAAGATACTAGCAACTAGTTTTTTGCACCAAAATGAATCTTATTTAATATATATGCACCAAATAGTATAAAAGTTAACCCAAGTATATTACTTAGAGTAGCCTGTTCGCATAAATCCAAATTGGCACGCATCCTGCAATGTATATTCTGAATATCCCGTATAAAAACTAACCTTGTTGATTATGATTTGGTTAGAAAATTTTAACTGAATAAAAGGAATACATACAATGACTAAAACATTTAGTTCTTTGGGCTTAATGCTAACTTTGCTTATCTTCTCATTTACTGCTCAAGCGCATTCAGGCATTGAGCATTCACCTAATTTGCATTCTCTAATGCATATTGTTATTAGTTTATGTGTTGGCTTTGCCTTTATCGCGGCTTGTTTTTTATTGTCAAAACGGTTGCCTAAAACTATTAGGCAGTCAACTAAATCTGTTCCTAATAGAATCAAGAAATAATAGTGTCGGGTATTCCTAGCGTTAAAAGTGATTCTCAAGCTTGGAAAGCACAGTTAAATTTGAGTTTTGAAAAGCGCGCAGGTAAATCTATTCTGGCGAGTCGATCTCAGTATGGGCCATTAACTGTACAACGCCCCTTTTATCCTGAAGATGATGTATGTCATTTATATTTACTACATCCGCCGGGCGGCGTTGTAGGTGGTGACGAGTTACATATAAATGTCACAGTTGCTGAACAAGCCAATGTTTTAATAACCACCCCTGGTGCGACTAAGTTTTATAAGAACACTGGTAAATTGGCAAAGCAGATTCAAACTTTGAGTGTTTTTGATCAATGTTCATTGGAATGGTTTCCACAAGAAAATATTTTTTTTAATGAAACACACAGTCAATTAGTCACTCATATTGAGTTAGAGAAAACAGCACAATTTATGGGGTGGGAAATTAATTGTTACGGCAGACCTGCTTCAAAAGATTTTTTTGAAGCAGGTTACGTTGATACGCAATTTAAAATCACAAGAGATGGAAAACCATTACTACTCGATCGACTCAAACTTGATTCTAGCGAAGTGCTACAAAGTCCTGTTTGTTTAGCGGGCTATCCTTGTTTTGGTACGTTTATCGCAACGCAAGTCTCACCTGAACTACTTGAAAAAGCCCGAGAAGCAATATCGCATATCAGTGGTGATCAGAAATTTGGACTTACGATGATTGATGATGTATTGGTGGCTCGATGTCTTGCTAGGTATGCCGAACAAGTATCAATAATTTTTAAACTAATATGGTCAACGGTCCGCCCAGAAGTCTTAGAACGGGATGCCTGTCATCCTCGTATTTGGTCAACCTAATTTTTGTAATTAATAATTAGAACCTGAAGAAAGGTAAAAAGTAGGGAGGTGTGTTTTAAATAAACCTAAAACACCTCTCTAAATAGAAAATGATTAAGGTGAATTGATATGGATTTAACTCCCAGAGAAAAAGATAAGTTACTGATTTTTACGGCGGCTTTACTTGCCGAAAGACGTAAAGATCGAGGTGTAAAACTCAACTATCCAGAATCCATCGCATTTATCAGTGCAGCAATTATGGAAGGTGCACGAGATGGTCGAACAGTGGCTGAATTGATGAGTTTTGGCCAAACGTTACTGAGTCGTGATGATGTTATGGATGGTATTTCAGAAATGATTCATGACGTACAAGTTGAAGCCACTTTTCCTGATGGCACCAAGTTGGTGACTGTCCATAATCCCATCGTATAGGAGGTCATTATGATTCCCGGAGAAATGATCGTAGCAGCAGGTGATATAGAGCTTAATGCAGGTCGAGAAGCGCTCAGCATTGAGGTTGCGAATAGCGGAGATCGGCCCATTCAGGTTGGCTCACATTATCACTTTTACGAAACCAATAGTGCTCTATTATTCGAACGCGAAAAAGCACGAGGTTACCGTTTAGATATCGCCGCTGGAACTGCTGTACGTTTTGAACCTGGCCAAACTCGCACGATTACTCTTATTGAATATGCCGGCGAGAGAAAAATATATGGCTTCAATGCAAAAATTATGGGTGATCTTTAATGAGTAAAATTAGTCGACAGGCTTATGCGGAAATGTATGGTCCAACTACTGGCGATCGTTTGCGTCTTGGTGACACAGAGCTTTGGCTAGAAGTTGAAAAAGATTTAACCACCTATGGTGATGAAGTTAAATTTGGTGGTGGAAAAGTCATTCGTGATGGCCAAGGGCAAAGTCAAAGAACCTCTGCAGAAGTTGCAGATACGGTTATTACAAATGCTTTAATTGTTGATCACTGGGGCATAATTAAAGCAGATATCGGTATTAAAAGTGGTCGCATATCTGGTATTGGCAAAGCGGGAAATCCTGATATTCAGCCAAACGTAAATATCATTGTTGGACCTGGAACTGAAGCAATTGCAGGGGAAGGTTCAATAATTACTCCAGGCGGTATTGATGCCCATATTCATTTCATCTGTCCACAACAAATTGAAGAAGCCTTAACTTCAGGTGTTACGACCATGCTCGGTGGCGGCACAGGTCCAGCAACAGGAACGAACGCGACGACTTGTACTCCAGGGCCATGGCATATTCACCGCATGTTGCAAGCAGCTGAAGAGTTCCCAATGAATATTGGTTTCATGGGCAAAGGTAATGCCAGTTTGCCGGAAGCTTTGGATGAACAGGTCGATGCAGGAGTAATGGGATTAAAACTACACGAGGATTGGGGCACAACACCTGCTTCGATAGATACTTGTTTAACAGTCGCCGAAAGACATGATATTCAAGTTGCTATTCATACCGATACACTCAATGAGTCTGGCTTTGTTGAAGATACTATTGCCGCTTTTAAAGATCGCACTATTCACACTTTTCATACCGAAGGTGCAGGTGGAGGGCATGCCCCAGATATCATAAAAGCCTGTGGAGAACTCAATGTATTACCTTCATCAACAAATCCAACACGACCGTATACAATAAATACGGTTGATGAGCATTTAGATATGCTCATGGTCTGTCATCATCTCGATCCAAGTATTGCTGAAGATGTAGCATTTGCAGAATCCCGTATTCGCCGTGAGACTATCGCAGCAGAAGATATTTTGCATGATTTAGGTGCTTTCTCGATGATTGCATCAGACTCACAAGCGATGGGTCGTGTCGGTGAAGTGATAACACGCACATGGCAAACTGCTCATAAAATGAAAGTTCAAAGGGGTAGCCTGAAAGGTGATCCTGCTCAAAATGATAATAATCGGATCAAGCGTTACATCGCAAAATATACGATTAATCCTGCACTTTCTCATGGCTTGGCACACGAAGTAGGGTCGATTGAGGTGGGTAAATTGGCGGATATCGTTTTATGGAAGCCTGCTTTCTTTGCGACTAAACCAAGCATGATTATCAAAGGTGGCATGATCGCATCTGCCCCAATGGGAGACCCTAATGCTTCTATTCCTACGCCACAGCCTGTGCATTATCGACCCATGTTTGGTGCTTATGGTGGTGCGCGTTTAGCGACACGCATGACCTTTTTGTCTCAGGCAGGTATCGATGCAGGTATCCCCGAACAACTAGGTTTAAAAAGCTTGATGAGTGCAGTAAAAGGCTGTCGTACGGTCAAAAAAACCGACATGATTCATAACAGCTATATGCCGAATATCGAAGTGGACTCACAGACTTATGAAGTTCGTGCAGATGGCGATATTCTCACTTGTGAACCTGCGGAAGTATTGCCTTTAGCGCAGCGATATTTTCTTTTTTAAGCAGTAAGTCATATTCTAAACGAGCGGTTGAACCCAATAAAAATGATTAAATTTGAGAAAAAGACAGAAGCAACAGAGGCTACTCCTACAAGTAACTTAACGTTGGTCAAAGAGCAACGAGAAAAAAGCCGACTAAAAGTGACTCTAGATAATGGTGAAGAAGGTGGATTATTTTTTGAAAAAGGAACTACTTTTCAGGATGGAGATCTTATCATCAGCACTGATGGTGAAACCTTAGTGCAAATCAAAGCAGCACCAGAAACAGTTTCGAGTGTGCGCTGTGATGATCCTTTAATGTTGGCTAAAGCTTGCTACCATTTGGGCAATCGCCATATCCCATTACAAATTAATATGGGTGAATTACGTTATCAATATGATCATGTCTTGGATGAGATGGTTAGAGGTTTAGGCTTGGAGGTTTTGACTGAACAAGCACCGTTTGAGCCAGAGTCTGGTGCTTATAGTGGCGGCGGACACCATCATCATTCCGATGATCATAATCACGATGTTCTCGAGCTCAGCCATCACTCACATGACTGAATCTTATTTAAGCCTATTAAAACTTCTGCAACTGAGTAGTCCGACACTTCCCATCGGTGCTTTCGCTTATTCGCAAGGTCTGGAATCAGCTATAGAGTCAGGGCTTATTAAAGATAAAAACGCATTACATAGCTGGTTGATGGATTCACTTAAGATAAGCCTTTTAAACGTCGATATACCCATATTCATTAGGCTTTATAAAGCTTGGGAAAACGCCGATCTAGAAGAAGTTTTACGATGGAATCATATCTTACGTGCCCAACGTGAAACCAGTGAATTACGCAACGAAGATCATCATTTAGGTTTGGCACTCGCTCGATTACTTAAGGATCTAGATATTGTAGAAGCGAAGGAATTACACAAATGTAATGGTCTCTGTTTCATTACTTTATTCACTTTAGCAGCAACAAAATGGAATATCGAATTAGGCAATGCTGCAAATGGATTCGTTTGGACCTGGCTCGATAACCAAGTTGCAGCAGCAATTAAATTAGTACCACTGGGGCAAACTGATGGACAAAAAGTACTGTCTGATTTTATACCTAAAATACCTGCCATTATCCAATTAGGTTTTAGTATTTCAGATGATGAAATAGGGGCATCGTTACCCATGATGGCAGTTTTAAGCTCACAACATGAAACACAATATTCAAGGTTATTTAGATCGTAAACATAGCTTGAGAAATAACAGACCTTGAATTAATACATATTAATGAATAGCTAAACACAGGAAGAAATTTAATGAGTAACAGTCAAGTATTACGCGTAGGAGTAGGTGGCCCAGTAGGATCAGGTAAAACGGCATTATTGCGTCAGTTATGTAAAAGAATGCAGGACGATTACAATCTTGCCGTTGTCACTAATGATATCTACACCAAAGAAGATGCTGAGTTTTTATTACGCCATAATGCCCTTGATGCCGATCGGATTATGGGTGTTGAAACAGGTGGCTGCCCTCATACAGCGATTCGTGAAGACGCATCAATTAATTTGGCCGCGGTCGATACTATGTGCGAACGATTTCCAGATCTTGATTTTGTCATTATCGAAAGTGGTGGGGATAACCTTAGCGCGACTTTTAGTCCTGAATTATCTGATCTCACTATTTACGTTATTGATGTTGCCGCGGGCGATAAGATTCCTCGTAAAGGTGGACCTGGTATTACCAAGTCAGACCTATTAATAATCAATAAAACAGATCTCGCACCAATGGTTGGGGCATCCTTAGAAGTAATGGATACCGATACCAAACGCATGCGAGGAGATAAACCTTATGTTTTTACTAACCTAAAAGATGGAGAGAATGTTGAGAAAGTAATTAACTTTATTGTTGATAAAGGAATGCTTAGAGTTAATTAGTTTAAAGTTGATGTGGAGTTTTACGATTGAAACTTTGAAGCCTCAAAGACACCCCCATACTTTATAGTGATATTCATACGGGTGCTCTTTATTTTCTAGTTAGCAATAAAGTAATAAGATTATAACTTTACTAATTCTCACATTGTTTTATCAAGAGTATTTAGTAATTTCCACTGAATAATTCCTTGTCCTCTAAGCCATTTTTCTAATCTATCTAAATTACTCCATTCGCGTCCTTGGCCTCTGGCATTGTGGATTCTTGCCCATTGTCCATCGGTCATAATTGCTACTGCCCAAATGTTTGGGTGTTTACTTGGATCACCAAAACCACCGCTTTGGTATTCTCGTCTAGTGCGATATACCACAATATCCTGAACTCTATAAGCATCTAATAAATCTGAAATTTCCGTAGATTTAAGATTCAATAGTGTTGCTTCGTTTAAATCAATATGAATCATACTGTTGACATTACCTTATTTTGGCACTACATTATGATTCATATTGTATAACAATTTAAACATAATCGTAAAGGTAACTACATGAGTCCAACATTATTTAGAGCACGAAAGTTTGATAGTAAATCACTCCAAAAATCTTTTCATGGCGACGCTTTCAACGAATTTTGGCCTGAATATAAATCTTGGTATCAGTCTAAAAAACCAGATGCATCAAATCCAGATTTATTGAAAGAAGCAGAAGCACAACTGATTAAAGTTATGCCCGAATTAATTCCGATCTATGAAAGCTTTCGAGAGTTTTCAAATGATTGCCCAATAGCTTTAAATTTTTTAACGGGTTATCAGCCGCCTGCATATTTAGTTAATTGTTCTCAAGCTGTGTTAACTCAAGAACAGCCGATACTCATTCGTAATTATGATTTAAGCCCAGCACTGTCAGAGAATCTGATTACACATTCAAATTTTTTGGGGCAATCAATTATCGGAACGAATGAATGTTTATGGGGATTGGATGATGGAATGAATAGGGCTGGATTAGCGGCTTCA
>CALISP010000259.1 GCA_938041705.1 uncultured Cocleimonas sp.
ACTTTTAGTTAACAAAATTTTTAGGGAAAAAAAAGAGAGCCAAAGGCTCTCTTTTAAGTGTGATAATTATAAATAATTATCAGGCTAAAAATTGTCATGGGGGAGAAGATAGATTTCTAAAAGAAATAGATCACCACAACGCTTTAAAACCTGCGAGAAAAACAAAGTAATTCCCACTTACACATAGTGTACTTATAAAAAAAAAAGTTCATTATATTTTTTAAAATAAAAGATTTTTTATTAAAGATGATGAAAATAATAAAAAAAGGTCCCAGAATCAGTTACGGGGGAGAAGATATGCGCAAAGAAGTGTATCAACCATAACCTATCTGGAACCAATACAAGGGTAAGGAAAGGTCCCTCGTATAATAATATGACTTCAATTATTTTGAGTAGTTCAAAAAAACTTAAAAAAACTTAATCACATAAATATTTGTTAACAATATGGAGCTATGCAGTAATACAAATTACTAATATTAAGTAATTAAAAGCGTATTGTTATTTAAAAAGTAGGGGGGTGTCTTTTGTAGATAGATTTTTCTTACTTTGAGAACCTTTCATCTAAACTATCTCTTGCCTCATAATATTTAACCATTGCAGGAAATCCAATGCCATGAAATGGCCTAAGTTTGAATGAACCATAAGAAGTTGTTGGTATGTCCAAATCATTTGGTGCAGTTCCTGAGACTCTTGCAGCAAGAACTCTTCCCATTAAAGTTGCCATTGCAACACCACGCCCGTTATAACCCAAACCCGTTAATATTCCTTTGGCAGGCTCGTGTAAATGAGGTAAAGCATCTGGAGTGACGGCCAATTTACCACCCCAATAGAATTCAATGTCTTTTGCAGATAATTGTGGGAATACTTTATGTAAGCCACGTTGTAAACGTTGTTGATCACTACCATTACAAAATTGAGAAACACCAATGCTACCAAAGACTAAACGCTTATTCTCTTCTTTGCGGGTATAGAAAACCACACGTCTATTATCCGATAACGTATTGTTTTGAGGTAAAATTTGTTCGTATTCTTCATCAGTCAGTGGACGAGTAGCAGCCTGAACACTTACAACTGGTGAGATACTTTGTTTTAAGCCCTTTAATGTTGTGTCTGAGTATGCATTAGTGCAGAACAAGACCCACTCACTATTAATTTTCCCAAAGTCGGTTTGTACTTGCCAGTTATTGCCTTTTCGTTCGAGAGAATTCACTTTACTGTGAGAGAAAATTTTAGCTCCTTTTTCTTGAGCAGCTCGACATAACTCACGAGCGTATGAAAGTGGTTGTACTGAACCACCCGATGAAACTTTTGAAGCCAAGTTATATGCTTTGGAGCCGACCAACTTATGTAATTCAGTACCTTCAACAATAGTTAGGTCTAAACCGTTAGCTGCCCAAGCTTTGGCCATTTCTTCAATATGTTTTATTGAATGACGAGTATGACCACCTCGTAACCAGCCATTTTGTGTCGCGTGACATTGCAAATCATGTTTTTTAATTAATTCAAATAGTTCATTGGCAGAATTAGCATAGCTTTGCACCATGCGAGGCCCAAAAGTATCGCCCATATGTTTGATGATATTTTCTGGAAGCTCATGTGCCATTGGATTTACTTGACCTCCGTTCCTACCTGATGCGCCCCATCCAGGCTCATGGCTATCTAATACAGCCACTGAAGTTCCTTGTTGAGCAAGTTCTAAGGCTGCTCGAAGCCCAGTAAAGCCAGCACCGATGATGGTAACGTCTGCAGTAATTTCTCCATTCAGTTTTTCCAAAATGGGAGCAGCAATTGCTGTTTCTCTCCATAGAGATGGTGTTTCAGTTTGATTGATAGACATTATTTAATTGGCCGAAGAGTTAGAATTAAAAGTATAGAAGAAAACTATATAAATCATGAAAGATAATGTGTTGTCGCATAGGAATAATATTAAAGACTGGTATAATTGAACGTTTACACTATGTCTGTAGTTAGTATTTTTAACAAAACGTTAATTGATCGCTTCTCAGAGATGATTTATTTAGAGATTAGAATGTTTAGAAATTTCTGTTGGTCGCAAAGGCTATTTATTTTGATGATATCGGGCTTATTTATCTTAAGTGTATCTAGCATACTCTCTGGATGTGGCAACAAAGGCGATCTTTATCTTCCTGATACTGGATCAAAGACTGACTCTAAAACTAACCCTGTAAAGAAGAAAAGCTGATATGGATTTTTTCAATTATAAAAATGGCCAGCTGTTTGCTGAAGATATTCCACTAGCAACTATTGCCGCAGATCATGGCACACCTTGTTATGTGTATTCGCGAGCGACATTAGAGCGTCATTATCGAGCCTTTGATGATGCTTTTGGTGAACATCCTCATATGATCTGTTATTCAGTAAAAGCGAATTCAAATATTGGTATTTTAAATTTACTTGCACGTTTGGGTTCTGGGTTTGACATAGTCTCTGTAGGTGAATTAGAACGTGTACTAAAAGCAGGTGGTGACCCGAAGAAGGTGGTTTTTTCTGGTGTGGGTAAACGCGAAGATGAAATGCGACGTGCCCTTGAGGTTGGTATCCGTTGTTTCAATATTGAATCAATTGGAGAATTAGAGCGCCTTAATGATGTCGCAAGAAGTATGGATAAAATTGCAACGATTTCTATTCGTGTAAATCCTGATGTTGATGCAAAAACTCATCCTTATATCTCCACTGGATTAAAAGATAATAAGTTTGGTATCGATATCGAGATTGTAGAAGGGGTATATCAGCAAGCAGCAGCGATGGATAATATTCATGTCAGTGGTATTGATTGTCATATTGGCTCACAG
>CALISP010000260.1 GCA_938041705.1 uncultured Cocleimonas sp.
CAGTTAGTTGTAAACCAGTTTCAGAATTTTTCATTGAAGTACAAGTTACACCATTCGGATAAGTTACTTGAAGATCATCATTAACGATTGTCCAAGGGTAACTAACGCCAACTAACGCATCATCGTCATCATTATTACGTAATTCTATTTGATCTAAATCAGCTGATGATTTAAACAATACGATGAAGCCATCTCGATTACTGTTTAAGCCACTTTCATTAAGTAATAAGGATGAGAATAGAACATTAAAGGCTAATTCCGAACGTGTGAATGTTTCATCGGGTGAGTTAGATCCTGATATTGAATCAGAATCGAAATCAAAACCATCACATGAAATTATGCTTAATGATAATAAAGTGACTAATGTTGCTTTAAATAATATATGCATAATATTTTTTTATAAAATAACTGAAGAACATAGTTTACATAATAAATGCAATATTATGAAAGAAATGTCCTAAAAGTAGGGGGGTGTTTATTAATTACTCACTAATGATATGTTAATAATTAAACTAACTATTGATAGTAATGCTCAATGCCTCGTCCTATTTTAATTAGTGTTTCAGTAAAGAGCTCATCATTTTCTTGTAATAAAGTCATTCTAAAACCATTAATTGTTGAACCGAAACCGCTTAATGGAACAACACAAACGCCTTCACTACCCATCAATTCATAAGAAAATTGAAAGTCTGTATTGTTATTTAAACATTGAGGCGTTTTTTCTAATTCATCAAGGTTTAAACGTACATTTTTGTTTACTGAATCTAATGTGCTTCTAGGGCAATCTAATAATTCAACGACTAAGTAAAATACACCTTTAGGTTTATTTACTCTTACTTGTGGAATTTGACTAAAAAACTCACAAGCTTCATCTGCGCGTTTTTGATATTTATTAATGCGCGATTGTAAGTAGGCAGGATATTCAGGATGATCGTATAAATGAGGTAAGACAATTTGTGGCAAAGTTGTAGAGCATACTTCTAGCATTTTATTGAGTAATATTATTTCAATAAATGCTTTAAAGTCATGATCTTTTTCAGCATTGTAAACCTCAATCCAGCCACAACGTGAACCCGGCCATGGAATATCTTTACTGATCCCTTTCATACTGATACCAGGAACATCACCTATTATTTCATGAAGTAACGTTGTTTTAACTCCATCAAAGACCATGTGATGATATATTTCATCAAAAATCACAAAACAATCGTATTTTTTGGCTATTGCAACAATCTTTTCTAAGGTTTCTTTTTTATAAACACTACCTGTCGGGTTATTTGGATTGATAACTAATATGGCGACTACGTGATCGTTGTATTTTATTTTATTTTCAATTTCATCTACATCTGGTTCCCAATCATTACTTGGGTCTAAGCTATAACTGATAAAAGAACATCCCGCATGCATTGATTCAGCCGTGGCATGCGATGGATAAGTTGGTGAGGGCACAAGTACACGGGTTTCTTTAGGTAAATTATTCATTACCTTGTTAATTGCTTCACCTAGACCATTAAAGAATAAAATGTCCTCTACAGTACATTTCTTTTTATCTGAAAAGTGTTCAAGTACATACTCCCTTGCAGCAATGGCTCCCTGAGTTTCTGTATAAGCAAAACTTTTATCAGAGGCGACTTGTTCTTGTACTACATCATGCATCCATTTAGGTACTGTTTCACCAGCCGAGACGGGATCACCGATGTTTTCCCATATCATTGAGAAATCACCCAGTTTTTCTAGTTTTTTCCCAATAATAACAACTTCGCGAATGGGGTAACTTAATAAGGAATTGTCTGCACGTTGAAGGTTTTGTCTCACAATAATCTCTTGTTTATAAGTTAAAAATAATTCGATGTTAGCAAAAATATGTCTAATGAACAGTATTTGTAATTTATAAATATTAAATTTTATTAAGCAACATTAAATTTGTTATGAAACTCTATAGTAAATTATTGTAATTAATCAAAATTTCTAAATTGTTATATTGAAATAAGGCATAATTATCCCCATATTTTCATTCATACATTGTTTACTTTGAGGAATAAAAAGTGAAAAGAATTGCTTTATTGTTAGTAACTAACTTTGCTGTTGTTGCTGTATTGGGTTTAGTCTGGAACGTGCTAGATGCTACCTTTGGATTAACTGAATATTTCATGGCAAAAGGCTTACCAGCTGGTTTTGGCTACATCGCATTAATGTCGATAGTATTGGGTTTTGCAGGTTCTTTTATTAGCTTGTTGATGTCAAAAGGTTCGGCTATTAAAAGTATGGGCGTTCAAGTCATCGAAAACCCAACATCAAAACAAGAACGTTGGTTATTTAACGTCGTTCAACGTCAAGCAGAAAAGGTGGGTATTGATATGCCTGATGTTGGCATCTTCCATGCCAATGAACCGAATGCATTTGCTACGGGTGCGCGCAAAAACAATGCTTTAGTCGCTGTCAGTACCGGTTTGTTACAACATATGACTGCTGATGAAGTAGAGGCTGTATTAGGTCACGAGATGGCTCATGTGGCTAATGGCGATATGGTCACCCAAACCTTATTGCAAGGTGTTATGAATACCTTTGTTATTTTCTTTTCTCGTATGATTGCGCATCTCGTTAATTCAATTCTGTCAGGTAATCGTCAAGGTGGCGGTAGCAGTTTTGGCGCTACTTATTTTATTGTTTCTATGATCGCCCAAGTATTACTCGGATTTTTAGCTAATATGGTAGTTATGTGGTTCTCGCGCTATCGTGAATTTCATGCTGACAAAGGAGGTGCTGATTTAGCGGGTAGAGAAAAAATGATCGCGGCGTTAAAAAAGCTACAACAAGTGAATCAACCTCATGATCTACCGGGTGAAATGGCTGCCTTCGGAATTGCTGGTGGACTTGGAGATGGCATGAAGAAATTATTTATGACACACCCGCCTTTGGAAGAAAGAATTGCCGCATTAGAAAATGGTAAATACTAGAACAGTGGTTATTAGTTATTACTCGTTTCAATAAGCTAAACTTTCAAACTAGTAAAAGTAACTATTTCTAAATAATACACCTTCTTTACATTGAACACTTCAGGAACGAGCATAAAGTGTCATAAAGTAGGGGGGTGTAGTTATAAATAATATTATAAATAACTTAACGCTTATTCATGACAAATGACATAAAAGATACATCTTCACCTCAGTGGCCAACGCATATTGATACGGATAAATCTGAAGATATGTTCATGCAATGTGATGGCTATGACTTTGCAGGAACCCACTTATTATTAGATTGTTGGGACGCTTATGATTTAGATAATCTTGAGCACATTGAAAAGACATTACGAACAGCAGTTGAAGCTAGTGGCGCTACTTTATTGCACATTCATTTGCATCACTTTACACCTAATGGCGGAGTATCAGGTGTAGCAGTATTAGCAGAATCACATATCAGTATTCATACATGGCCAGAACGTGATTATGCGGCTTTAGATATTTTCATGTGTGGTGATACTGAACCACATAAAGCAATTCCTGTATTTAAAAAAGCTTTCGGCACAGATAACATAGAAGTCACTGAACATTTACGTGGAAAAACAGTCTTATAATCTATAATTTTTGTAATTTATTTTACGATAAGTCTACTAAGAGAAAAGAAAATTAATGAATCATTTAAGAGAAATGCAGCCGGAAGATATTCGTCCTGTATTTGAAGTCATTGAATCACAAGACGAAGAAGATGCAGAAGAAGCCCTAGCTGGTTATCAAGAAATTGGTGGCACTATGGATAATTACGTCATGGAAGTTAATAACAGAGTTATTGGCGTTACTGGCTATGCAACACCTCCTGGTTGTGATGAAACACACTGGTTAGCATGGACTTATATTCATGATGATTACGCAAATCAGGGTAATGGTCGCATTATGCTCACTGAATTAATTCGACATCTTAAAGATAAAGGTGGAAGGATGTTGTTTGTTAAGGTGAGTGATTATGTTGATGAAGAAGATGGTGCAATTTATGCTGCTGCATTACATCTTTATAAATCATTAGGGTTTATTGAACAGTTGGTTCATAAAAATTATTATGAAGAAGATGAATCACAAACGATTTTAGCTTTGCGTTTAAAGGATTCAGAAACAACAACTGAAGTAGAAACAGAAGATTGCCCGGTTGAATTTAATGCAGTATTTGAGATCGCTGAAACCGATGGAGCTTATAGCTTTGGTTGGCATGATGAGGCTGATTCTGTATTTACACCTGAAGACGTAAGTATCGGCATACAACAAGCTAGAAAAGATAATGCTAGGGTAGTATTTTTGTCTTTTCCACAAAATTACAGCAAGGTAAGAGAAACTCTGATAGCATCAGGTTTTACACAGTCAGGTATGTTAACTGACTATTTTGAAGACGGTGTTCACGAAGAACATTTTACCTATGTTCTGTAAATATACTGTGTTGATATCTTATTCAAAAATTAATTATAGTTAAAGGAATTACACATGTTAAATAATTTAAAATTCGGACTGATAGCGATTGTTGGTGTTTTTCTAGTCTTTTCCTTTATGAATGGCAATAAAGGTGGAAATGGAGCTGGTACAGCTCAATTAGATCGTGCCTTGGGTATTGCCTCAGACACAGCAAATGATTTTGAAAATACATCTGATGTAAATGAATCAAATGCCTTAGAGAAATTTGCAGTTAAGTATAACGCTGGTTTGAATTCTGCAGAGCCTCCAATTAATCCTAATCCTCTCGGTGTAAATGCTCAAGAAAATGGTTCTTTATTAAGCTTTGATGACATCAATGCAAACGGTATTCAGGATGAAGGTGAAAAGAGCTTATTTTTAATGGAAGTTGATAGTGAAAACAATCGTCTAGTAGCAACGAATCGAGAAGAATCACGTGAGTCTGGTTTTTCTGGGTCGGGCTTATTAATGGGTTATATGATTGGAAGTATGCTGAGTCGTCAACGTGCTACAGGTACTAGTCCAGCAGCTCGTAAAACTACTGCTCGTGGAACGCCAAGTAGAGCTAGATCACGCTCTGGTTCTGGAAGTCACTCGCGCGGCAAATAATCTTTTATACTTATAAAAAATGCCCTCTAAACCAGAGGGCATTTTTTTATCTGTTAAAAACTAAAACTCTTTCAAGCTCCCCATATTTAATACGTAATAAAAACTATCGTGCATATCTATTCAAAACTTAGTAAACAACAAGCATCTATTTTATTATTTTCTATTTTAATCGTTGCTCTATGCGGTATTGCTTATCAGTTAATCATAAGTACTGTATCAAGCTATCTTTTGGGAAACAGCGTTTATCAGTTTTCGTTAACTATCGGCTTATTCATGTTTGCTATGGGTGTGGGTTCTTACCTATCTAAGCTATTAGATGACAACCAAATTCAGAACTTCATCAATGTTGAAATAGCTATTTCTCTTTTCGGAGGAATCTCCAGTTTATTACTACTACTCGCTTTCCCTTATGTGCATTCTTTATACAGCACCGTGATGTTTTGCTTAATATTTATTTTAGGTGCTTTAGTAGGAATGGAAATTCCATTGTTGATGGGGATTCTTTCGCATAAGCAAAGTATGAAAGACTCAATAGCTAATGTAATGTCTTTAGATTATGTCGGTGGGCTTATTGGAGCAGTTGCATTCCCTCTGTTTTTATTGCCTCAATTAGGCTTATTGAAATCATCATTTGCGATTGGTTTGATTAATATTATTACTGCATTGATTAATATTTACTTTTTTTGGAATTATCTAAGTCGACCAAAACTTATGACAACTGTAGCGGTTGCTGTATTAATCATGTTGACAGTATTTACTGTTTTTGGAACAAGATTAAGTAGTTTTGCAGAAAAACATCTGTATTTTGATCAAATCATCTACAAGAAACAAACCCCATATCAACGTATTGTAGTAACCGAAACATCAAATGGTCGTGAACAGCGTTTGTATATCGATGGGCATATACAATTTTCTTCCCGCGATGAATACCGCTATCACGAATCCTTAGTCCATCCATTAATGAGTATCGATGGTAAGCGAGACAATATATTAATTTTGGGTGGGGGTGATGGTTTAGCTATTCGTGAAGTGCTTAAATACGATGATGTCAAATTAATACATCTTGTAGATATTGATCCTGAAATGACTTCGATTGGATCTACTTTACATACATTGACTAAGCTGAATAAAAACAGCTTTAAGAATGAAAAAGTAACTGTATTTAATGATG
Organism: uncultured Cocleimonas sp.; assembly: GCA_938041705.1. GTDB lineage: Bacteria > Pseudomonadota > Gammaproteobacteria > Thiotrichales > Thiotrichaceae > Cocleimonas. Next base: position 6,217 of record CALISP010000260.1, read on the forward strand.
ATGCTTTTAGTTTTATCAATAAAGCTGGGATCGCATATGACAGAGTCATTATCGATATGCCTGACCCCCATAATGAAGCAATAAATAAGCTATATTCTCGTGAATTTTATACCATGATTAAGAAAAGAATGAGTGATCAGGGCTTAGTAGTATCGCAAAGTTCTTCACCCTTTTTTACGCATAAAACATTTTGGGGAATCGAAAAAACCCTTGATGCAGTTTACGATGATACGTTGAGTTATCACGTCACCATTCCTTCTTTTGGTATATGGGGTTTTAATATGGCAAGCCTTAATAGCCAAATACCCACGAACTTTATGTTTAATGTAGACACTAAGTATATGAGTGATGACATCATGCAAGCCGCAATGGTGTTTGCCAAAGATACACAAAAGATAGATGTTCCTGTTAATTCAATTATGGAACCTAAACTGTATCAATTGTATCTTGAAGATTTAAAAATCTAACTAATAAGAATTATGGTTGGTCTGTATATTTATTAATCTAGATATACGCAAAACGAAGTAAATAAAAGGAGAATTGTTTTGATAAATACATTTAAAAAAATTCTCTGTATTATATTTTTTATTGTTGCATCTATTACATTCAGTCAAAATATATTCGCTGACACAAGAAGCTCTTCAGTACAAAATAGAATCAGTGCTAAAGAAGTAGAAAACTATCTAACTGGTAAGTTCATCCCATCTAAACATCCCGCTTTTGTCAAAGTACCTCAGCAATATGCAAATCGTAGTGGTCTTTATCTTCGCAGAGAGACATTGGAAGCATTTAAACAAATGTATGCGGCTGCTCATAGAGATAAGGTAAATCTGATTATTCGATCAGCAACGCGTAATTTTGATTATCAAAAACGTATTTGGAATCGTAAGTGGCAAGATAAACGTAAACTTATCCCAAATACTAAAAGCAGAGTAAGTAACATTTTAAAATATAATTCAATGCCAGGTACTTCTAGACATCATTGGGGCACCGAAATTGATTTAAATAGCTTTAACAATGGATGGTTTGCTTACGGTAAAGGCTTAAAGTTATTTAATTGGATGAACTTGAATGCTCATAAATACGGTTTTTATCGTCCTTATACTGCCAAAAATTCAACCCGTCCTAATGGTTATAACGAAGAGAAATGGCATTGGTCATATACTCCTTTATCTAAACTTATGTTAAATGATGCTAGCGGCTTGTTAGCAGATACCAAAATAACTGGATTCCCGGGAAGTGAACACGCTGTGAGTTTATCTATTGTTAAGAATTATATCTTTGGCGTTCATCCAAGCTGTCGCTGAGCATCTATTCAGATATAATAATATTTTTTATTAATTAATCTGTAATGTATAAATTTATTAGAAATTTTCTTTTTTTATTACCCGCTGAAGCATCTCATGATTTGGCATTATTCTCCTTATCAATAGCTAATAAAATAGGTTTACTAAGCCTATTAAAAGTAAAAAATGATAAAACTCCCGTCACTGTAATGGGCATTCAATTTCCTAATAAAGTCGGTTTAGCTGCAGGTTTAGATAAGAATGGTAAGCATATAGTAGCCTTATCTAAATTTGGGTTTGGCTTTATAGAAATTGGCACGGTAACTCCACAAGCTCAACCTGGTAATTCCAAGCCTCGTTTATTTAGATTGCCAAAAGCTCACGCAATAATAAATCGTATGGGCTTCAATAATTATGGTGTTGATAATCTGATACAAAACGTAAACCTAGCAAAAGATGCTGGATTCGATGGTATTTTAGGTATTAATATAGGAAAAAATCTGAGCACTTCAGTAGAAGATGCTGTTAGTGATTATCTTATAGGTTTACGGCAAGCTTATTTTTACGCTGATTATATTACTGTTAATATCTCTTCACCCAATACACCTGGACTTCGTAGCTTGCAATATGGTGAAGAGCTAGATCACCTATTATCTAAAATCAAAGCAGAACAAATGTCCTTATCTTTGGAATTTAAAAAGTATGTTCCTATCGCGATTAAAGTTGCTCCTGATTTAACGGACGAAGAAGTTAAAAATGTAGCTGAGACATTATTAGGTAATAACTTGGATGGCTTGATTGCAACAAACACGACTTTAGATAAAACCGAAGTCGAGAACTTAAAACATGGGGAACAAGCTGGAGGCTTAAGTGGTAAACCCGTTAAAGATATGTCAACAAAGGTTATTGCAGAGTTTTATAAACATTTACAGGATCAGATACCCATAATTGGAGTAGGTGGCATAGCTTCTGCCGCAGATGCAAAAGCTAAGTTAGATGCTGGAGCCGTTTTGGTACAAGTATATTCCGGCCTGATATATGAAGGTCCAGGATTAGTTAAGAAAATCTTGAAGGTCGTTGATTAACTAATAATAAGCTAACTTTGCAAAAGTACTCTTTATATTTTTAAGGCGAGCTTCAGGACAACACTCTTGTTATTCAAAATTTAACCGAAGGGTACAGTCAGCCGTATCAATATCTCTAAAAGTAGGGGAGGGTGTCTTTTAACTTCTCTTAAGCCGTTTTAATAATGCCACTCGGAATTTTAAAAGCATTTGGTATTGTTTTTCATCTAAAACTGCTTCAATTTTTCCACGTGCAGCCCCACTGGCTAAGACCATCTGTTCAACTCTTTTAGCGTTTACGTCTGCCAGTGCTTCAATCTCACTTTTATAATCAGATTTACGAGAATCTAAGCTTTGTAACTGCTGGTTAAAACCTAAAACTTCCTCACGCATAGGTTGCATTATCACTTCTTTTTCTACAATAAGTTGATTGATTTTTTTTAACTGATCATCACTTAAAGTTAATTCATCAACTTGTTCAGGTGAGAGACGTAACTGTCTAAGTAGTAATCGTGAATATTGTTTTGCAGGTTTGCCGCCATGATTATCAGCATAATGGTTTTTATAAGCGTCTGGTATACCAACTGCATCGCTAAAAATATATTCAGCAATTTTCATAGCTTCTTCATCAGGCACGACAATCTTTGGCATTAGTTTAAAGTGACGAATTGCGCCTTTCATTAAACTATTTTCTTCTAAAGGATTAGCGACCCAAGAGGTAACGGCATCTACAAATGTTAATTCTTCATCATGGACTGCTAAATAATGGTTTTTAACGGCAAATATTGGTGGAGCTATTCTCCGTTGACCTGGTGTGGCAACATGACAAACTGCGCAATGCTTCTTAAAAAGTTGTTGACCCGAACCATCGCTTGAATTTTCTGCTATTACGTTAGAAAACGTAATACAAGAAAGTAATAAAAAAGGTATTTGAAAGAGAGTTTTCATAAGCTTAAGAGTAACAATGTGAGATTAAAGACTATTTATATCTCAAATATGTTTCCATGGCTAATAAGCTTGAAATTTTATAAGTTAATGCAAGGTATGATTTTAAAGATTTGATTAAATCAGGTGATTAGATAAACCCAACAGGAACTAATATTTAGCGGTCGTAATTTGAACAATTAAAACCACTAAATATTTAAATATTATCTGGTCATTGTATCTACTAGACCATCGACCTTTTCATCCTCAGCGTTATAGCATTCATTCATCAATTCAATGAAGCGTTGCGCCGGTGTTGATAAAAACTTACCTTTACGAGTAACAATACCGTAGCTTCTCTTAGGAAAGTATTTATCTAATGATAAAACAGTAAGATCTTCACGATCTCTATCTGTAAGACAAACATCCGTTACTATCGAAATACCTAAACCAATCTTTACGTACTCTTTAATTACTTCCCATCCACCTGCTTCTAAAGTTACTTTGTAGTTAGTGTTATGTTGTGCAAATACCATTTTAACAATGCGCCATGTACTTAAATGACGCGGAGGCAATATCAAACCGTAAGGACTTATATCTGCAAGACTACTAATTTCTTTGAGTTTAGATAAAGGATGATCTTTTGGTGCGATCATTACTGGGTTATATGTCACTACTGGTTTGTATTCAATATCATCAGGTATTTCTAACATTGAACCGATAGCAATATCAGTATCATTATTTCTTAATAGTTCAAGACCATCACGACCAGTTTCATTAGCCAAACGCAGTTTAATTCCAGGGTATTGAGCTGTAAAACGTTTAACAGGTTCTGGTAAAACATACAAAATAGTGGATTCACCAGCAACAATAGATAGTTCGCCTGTACTTAAGTTGCCACAATGCGCACTAAACGTTTCATGTAGATGATCTACATTTTGAACCAAAGGTTCTGCCAATTCATAAAGAATCTTACCTTCAACCGTAAGCATGATCTGTGGACCATTACGTTCGAATAAAGAGACTTCCATCTCACGTTCTAAGGCTTGAATTTGAAGGGAAACAGTTGGCTGACTGGCAAATAGTTTTTCAGCTGCTTTAGTGACACTGCCATGTTTTGCTACCTGGCAAAACGCCCTTAATTTTTTTAGACGATTCTGCTTATAGTAAATTGTGGTCACATTAAATTCCTCTAACTGGCTCTATTGCAATGTTAATATTAAACAACAGAATCATTGATAAGTCCAATTATTAATGGATTTAGAATTATAATGGAATATTATTAATATGTTTAATAAATACATATTCTAAAAAAACCATATGTTTTATGAGCACTTCGTCTATTATTTTTATCAAATAAGCATTGTTACTATCTTCTAGGGCAACTTTGATTAATAATTAAACTTAATATAATCAATTGCGAGCTCTTAATTAGTATGCTAGATAGTTCAAATCGTACGGTTTTCTTCGTTTCTGAAAGTACAGGTATAACAGCAGAAACTATGGGGCATAGTTTATTATCTCAATTTCCACATCTAGATTTCACGTACATTCAACGTCCGTATATAAACACACAAGAAAAAGCACATAATTTATCTGAAGAAATTTCTAAAGTTAGTCAAGAACAAGGCTTTAAACCATTAGTTTTTGCGACCATGCCAGAATCTGATATAAATAAAATTTTGGATGATTCGGATTGTCACTACTACGAAATATTTGAAAACTTTTTAGATAAAATAGGGCATGACCTTCATACAAAACCAACAAGAGAATCTGGTTTAAGCCATGGTTTAGTAAATGAGAAAACCTATGATGCGCGAATAGATGCTTTAAACTACACCTTAAAACATGATGATGCGATGATCCTTAAAACTTTGGACAAAGCTGACGTTATTATTGTGGGTGTATCTCGTTCAGGTAAAACCCCCACATCACTTTATTTAGCATTAAAATACGGTATTAAAGCAGCAAACTATCCGATTACTGATACTGATTTTGATAAGCATGATTTACCTGATGCACTATTACAAAATCGTGAAAAACTATTTGCTACTACTATTGAAGCCAAACGTTTACATGAAATTAGAGAAAAGCGAAGACCCGCAAGCCAATATTCTGCAATTCAAACATGTAAAAGCGAAATCAAAAAAGCGCAACAACTGTATAATAAATATGATTTAATTCCTATGGATGTAACTCATCAATCGATAGAAGAATTATCAGCTCAAATAGTGCGTAAACTAAAAGAAAACGACATTATCACCATCAAACCTTCAAAGGATTTATAAGAATGAACACTTACAATGTGATCTGGTTAGATCAACTTGGCATTAATGATATCGACAGTGTTGGCGGAAAAAACGCCTCTTTAGGGGAGATGATTCAAAATCTCGGTAACTTAGGTGTCAATGTGCCTGGTGGCTTTGCTACTACTGCTGATGCTTATAGAGGTTTTTTAGAACATGAAAATTTAGGCAATAGAATCAATGAATTGTTGGATGTTCTAAATGTAGATGATTTAGATGCATTGGCTAAAACTGGTAAACAAATACGTGATTGGCTAATGAATGTGCCATTGCAGGAAGAATTAGAAAATGACATAAATATCGCCTATGCGAAATTAGTTGAACAGTATGGTGAAGATGTAACGTGGGCTGTTCGCTCTTCAGCAACAGCTGAAGATTTACCTGATGCCTCATTTGCGGGACAGCAAGAAACATTTTTAAACGTATCTGGTATCGATGATATTAAAGTTGCCATACGTAAGGTATTTGCTTCTTTATTCACAGATCGTGCAATCTCTTATCGTGTTCATCAAAACTTCGATCATGCTGGTGTTGCTTTATCAGCGGGTATCCAAAAGATGGTTCGCTCAGATATTGCCTCTAGCGGTGTAATGTTTACTTTAGATACAGAGTCTGGCTTCGATAAAGTAGTCTTTGTAACGGGTAGTTACGGATTAGGTGAGATGGTAGTGCAGGGTGCAGTAAACCCTGATGAATTTTATGCATACAAACGTAATTTAACTGAAAAGAAACCTGCGGTATTAAGTCGTACTTTGGGTAGCAAAAAGATACAAATGGTTTATGCACATGACGACCAAGATGCAGAAGAACCAGTCAAAATTATTGATGTAGATACTGAAAAGCAAACACAATATTGTATTAATGATGAGCAAGTCGAAGAGCTCGCTAGACAAGCAATGATTATCGAAAAACACTATAAACGCCCGATGGATATTGAGTGGGCTTTAGATGGTTTGGATAACATACTATACATCGTGCAAGCCCGCCCTGAGACAGTACAAAGCCAAGCAACTAATGTTATCGAACGCTTTGCTTTAGACAAAAATGCGAGTGCTAACGCTACAGTATTAGCAGAAGGTCGCTCAATAGGTTCTCGTATTGGTTCTGGTTCTGCAAAAATCATTACTAGCCTAGATGATATGGATAGAATCAAACCTGGTGATGTATTAGTTACCGACATGACCGACCCCGACTGGGAGCCAATTATGAAGCGCGCTTCTGCGATTGTTACTAATCGAGGTGGACGTACCTGTCATGCAGCAATTATTGCTCGTGAGTTAGGTGTACCAGCCGTTGTAGGCTGTGGTGATGCTACTGATACCATCCCTGAAGATGCACCAATTACAGTTTCTTGTGCTGAAGGTGATACTGGTTTTGCTTATGATGGTTTATTAGACTTTGAAATCAATAAAACTGAAATCAACACGATGCCTGATCTTGATTTAAAAGTCATGATGAACGTAGGCAACCCAGAACGTGCGTTTGATTTTTGCCAACTACCAAATAAAGGAGTGGGCTTGGCTCGTATGGAATTCATAATCAATAATATGATTGGTATCCATCCACGTGCACTTTTGGACTATGACAATCAATCAAATGAATTAAAAGCGATTATTGGACCTAGAATAGCTGCCTACAAAAGCCCTCGTGATTTCTTTGTATCTAAAATCATTGAAGGTGTATCTACACTAGCTGCAGCATTTCATCCGCAACCATTGATTCTCAGAATGTCTGATTTTAAGTCAAATGAATATGCCAATTTAATCGCAGGAACAGCATACGAACCTCATGAAGAAAACCCAATGATTGGTTTTCGTGGTGCTTCGCGTTACTTAGATGATAGTTTCCGCTCTTGTTTTGAAATGGAATGTGAAGCGATTAAATATGTTCGAGAAGAAATGGGATTAGATAATATAGAAGTAATGATTCCTTTTGTAAGAACATTAGAAGAAGCAAAAGGTGTAACTGAATTATTGGCCAAAAATGGCTTACCTCGTGAAGAAAATGGCCTACGTCACATTATGATGTGCGAGCTTCCATCAAATGCGGTTTTAGCTGATCAATTCTTAGAGTATTTTGATGGCTTCTCAATCGGTTCAAATGATATGACTCAATTAACCTTGGGATTAGATCGTGACTCTGGTTTAGTCGCAGCTGGTTTTGATGAGAGAAACCCTGCAGTTAAAGCTATGTTAAAAATGGCGATTACTGCCTGTAAGAATCAAGGTAAATATGTCGGTATCTGTGGGCAAGGGCCATCTGATCACCCTGATCTTGCAGAGTGGTTAATGGAGCAGGGCATAGATAGTGTTTCTTTAAACCCAGATACGGTTATTGATACTTGGAATATGTTAGCTTCTAAAAGCTAATATAAATAACCCCCCCCACTTTTACCATGTTTCGTTTGAAAATATATATGGCCAGAACTAGGGGGTATTTCATTTTACTTTCATTATCAGGTATTAAAAATACATATGCTTCATTAACAGCATTAACCTTATTATTTCTATTTGTAATTATAGAGTATGAAAATGAATTCTAGTTTCCCAGCAAGCAACAACCCCATTAAGCTTTATCGCTATGAAATGTCTGGGCACTGTCATCGTGTACAACTGATGATGTCGTTACTAGAAATACCTTACCAAACTATTGATATAGAAAGAGATGGCAGTAATCAACCAGAAGATTTCTTAAGTATTAGTCCAATGGGGCAAGTGCCAGTAATAGACGACAATGGTTTTAAATTGGCAGATTCAAATGGAATACTCATTTATCTGGTAAAAAAATATAGTCCAAACTCAAATTGGTTACCAGATGATGTAGAAATGGCAGGTAAAATCCAACGCTGGCTATCCATAGTCTCAGGTGAATTAGTTTCAGGGCCTGCAATTGCAAGATTCAGTAAAATTTATAACGTTGTAATTGATTATGAGACGGTTAAAAAGAAATCGTTAGCCTTACTCTCTATGTTAGATAGTTCATTGAAAGACAGTGATTTTGTAACCGGTAATACCTTAAATATTGCTGACATTGCCTTATATACATATGTTGCACATGCACCTGAAGGAGGCATTAAACTTGATAGCTTTCCTAATATAATTAAATGGATAAAGAATATAGAATCACTTGAACATTTTGTTCCTTTAAAAGTATCACAAATAACTTAGTTTTTTATACGTTCTATTTACTTTATTAAATACCAATAAAAAAGTAATAGTACCTAAAAGTAGGGGGGTGTCATTATTAATGTAGCTCCTATCTTCTTATCTGATATAAAATTGTATATAAATAACATTATCAAATATTGTAATAACTATGAAATCAAAACAGCTCTTCATCGGATTTATCATAATACTACTAGCAACCACTTTATTATTTCCAACAACAAAAGAACAAAAGTATTGTGATCAATACTCAGGCGAAAGTAATGCAGATAAACAATCTGATAATTTTATATCCTGTAAAACTGACGATCGTTGTAAAGTTAATCAAGATACATTAACCACAAAAGATACTACTCAAGATATTGTATTATTTTCGTGTATTCCAAATGAAGAGGCTTCTTCTGACTTTCCTAAATAGGTTGTGTCTTATTAAAGAAGATAAAAACTTAGTTTAATAACTATAATCAATAAACTCTCTTAAATGACATTTGGCTTTTTACTAAAATATAAGTAAGAATCAATAACATTTTAACCTCTAAGTAAGCGATTAATTCTTTTGCAAATATCCGATCATTTAAAAGGCATACTGCTGACAACTGCAGGTGTAATTATCCTCAGCCCTGATGCAATATTAATGCGTTTATTAAACGCTGATACTTGGACTATTTTATTCTGGCGTGGAATCACTTTCTCCTTTGGCATCACACTATTGATGTTTTTGATGTACCGTCGCGACACTATCCGTCAATTTATGAAAATTGGTAAACCTGGCATTATTATGGGGATAATATTTAGTTTAAGTACGCTCTGTTTTACCGTCGCTATACAGAATACGAGTATTTCGAATGCATTGGTTATTATCAGCACATCTCCAATGTTTGGTGCATTGTTTAGCTGGATATTTCTTAAAGAGAAAATAAAAGTTATTACTTGGATTGCGATGCTAGTCATCTTCGCCGCCATCGTTACAATTATGTCTAATAGTTTCGCCTCGGGTGGGTTATTAGGAGATATCAGTGCATTTGGCACTTCTATATTTATGGCGACATCTTTTACCATTACACGTCGATATAAAGCAGTGAATATGGTTCCTGCAATGGCTATAAGTGGAGTAATGGCAACATTAATAGCCATTCCATTAATTATAACCTCAACCGATAGCTTTCTGCTTTCGTCGAATGCCATACCTTATTTAATTGCAACTGGAGTTTTTGTCACGATTGCTTTTGCTCTAATTACATTAGGCCCTAGGTATATGCCAGCACCTGAAGTGGGCTTAATAATGCCTTTAGAAACTGTTTTGGGAAGCTATCTTGGTTGGTTATATCTTAAAGAGGAGCCAAGTTTATTAACTTTAGTTGGTGGAGTTGTTGTTATAGTTACTTTAATCATTCATGCTTTGTTATCTTTAAAAAAGCAAAAAACTAATACAAGTATTTAACTATATATTTAATTATTTATTCTTTTCTGTAACTTGGTGAATAATTTCTACTTTTCGAGTTAATTTTCAAAAAGTCTATAAAATGTTGCTCTGCTTCAGAAAGCTGTCTATTACGATCCCAGATAATACCTAAATTCATTGTAGGAATGGGTTCCTCAATAGTCTTAGATATTATTCGAGTGCCATCGAGTGACCAAGGCCTATAAAGTAGGTCAGATAGTATAGCTACACCACTTTCACCAGCAATAAATCCTCTTACCGCTTCTACAGAGGTCAACTTAGTTTTTATATTAGGTTTTAAAGAAAACTTGTTCCAAATTTTATGAGTATTCACTTCAGACTCATCGATATCTAACATAATATATTTTTCTTTAGCTATTTCTTCCATCGGTATTTTATTCATTTCTGCAAATCTGTGATTCTCCGAGCACCATAAGGTACGTTTAGATCGAAACAACGTTTCTACATTTATACTTTCTGAGATACTGACGTTTGATGTGATTAAAAAAGCTAGATCTATTTCTCCAGACAATAACTGATGCTCTAAAAGCACTCTGGAACTTTCTATTAATTCTATTTGAATATTAGGATAGATTTTTTCAAATTCGGCCAAGGGTTGGGGTAAAAAATATCCCATTACTGAGATTGATGCTCCTAAAGTAATCTTACCTTCTACATTGACTGTCTCGTTCTTAAAAGCAAATATTGAATCATCTAAAAGTTTAATAATTGAGCTGGAATTATTCATAAAGCGATGACCATTATAGGTAAGAGTTACTCCCTTACTGTGTCTATCGAATAGTCGAATCCCTAGTAATTCTTCTAAATGTTTGACTGCATCAGCTATTGCCGATGCACTCATATTTGTTTTATCTGCAGCTAATTGAAATTTACCTGTTTCCGCAGTAGCTATAAAATAACGTAAATGCTTAAAAGTAATTGCAGAACTCATTCAATTTATATCCTTTAATATATAGAAATAATTATAGATATTATTCAAATAAATGCACTGTTAATTCTGGCTTTAGATGCACATCCACAGAAATACTGGTGACAAACAACAGTTTTACTCACTTACATTTTGGGGTTTCTTAGCTTACTATCAGTCATTTAAACTAAACTTATTAAGAGGAATTCATATGGCATCAATGGCTGAACTAGATTGGATGAGCTACAAAGAAACTGTAGATACTGGCGAAGCCATAATGTTTATACCGATAGGTGCACTTGAACAACATGGACCACATATGTCTATGAATCCAGATGTATTAATTCCGGAAGCTATTGCAGAGGGTGCTACTAATTTACTTGAAAATGCACTAGTTGCCCCACCGATTGCTTATGGTTACAAGTCACAACAACAGTCTGGTGGTGGCAATCATTTGCCTGGCACCACAAGTTTAGATGGAGCAACACTGACACAAACTATCCGTGACATCATTAAAGAATTTGCAAGACACGGAATACGTAAAGTAGTTTTAATGAATGGCCATTTTGAAAACTCAATGTTCGTAGTAGAAGGCATTGATCTCGCAATTCGAGAGCTACGCTGGGATGGCATTGATGATATTAATGTAATGATCTTGTCTTACTGGGATTTTGTCAATGAGCCTACTATAGAGAAATTATATCCTGACGGATTTACTGGTTGGGATATTGAACACGGTGGAGTCTTAGAAACATCGTTAATGCTCTACTTATATCCAGATCTAGTCAATATAGACAAAATCATCGATCACCCACCTGCAACATTTCCTCCTTATGACATGTTTCCTGTTGATCCTGCTTTAACACCAGCTTCAGGAACCTTGTCTTCTGCAAAAAACGCAACAAGAGAAAAAGGAAAAATACTGATGGAGGTTTGTGTCAAAGGAATCGCAAATGCAGTAAAAGAAAAATTTCAATCTTAAGAATAGACTAGAGTTTAAATGATCAAAAAATCCCTGAAATTTATCAAACAATTAAAACTGATTAACCTTTATGCCTCAACATTCTATGCATAAAAAGTTCACTGTATAAAAAAAGGAGTAATAAATGAGCAATATTATAAGACCAGAAACTATTAATTTTGAAAATGGTGTAAAAGATAAACCCACTTTTTCAGCTGAAGAAATGGCTAGTCGTAACGCCAAATTACGTGCTCATTTATCAGAAAATAATGTTGATGCAGCTATTTTCTCCTCAATTCATAACATCAACTATTATGCTGATTTTGTGTATTGTTCATTCGGACGTCCCTATGCACTAGTAGTTACTCATGACACTCACACAACAGTCAGTGCAAACATTGATGGCGGTCAACCGTGGAGACAAAGCTACGAAGACAATATTGTTTATACCGACTGGAAAAAAGATAATTATTTTCGTGCATTAAAAAAACTACTACCTACTCAAGCTAGAGTTGGTATTGAATTTGACCATACCACGCTAGAGCGTCGTCAAAAATTAGAAGAGTTTCTCCCAGGTGTTGAATTTGTAGATATTGGCGTGCCGACCATGCAAATGCGCATGATCAAATCAACTGAAGAGATTGCACTTATTAAACAAGGTGCGCGCGTATCTGATATTGGTGGTGCCGCGTGTGTAGAGGCAATTGCTGAAGGTGTTCCTGAATACGAAGTAGCATTGCACTCAACACAAGCAATGGTTCGTGCGATTGCGAATACCTATTCACATACCGAATTGATGGATACGTGGACTTGGTTCCAATCAGGTATAAATACTGATGGCGCGCACAACCCTGTAACCTCAAAACGCATAGAGAAGGGCGATATTCTTAGCCTAAACTGTTTCTCTATGGTTTCTGGTTATTACCAAGCACTTGAAAGAACACTGTTTTATCATTCTGCAACTAAACGCGAACTTGAACTATGGGAAATAAACTGT
>CALISP010000261.1 GCA_938041705.1 uncultured Cocleimonas sp.
GCGTCATATTGATCGGCAAGATCACAGATTTTATCAAGCTGCGCGATAGTGCCATCCATAGAAAATACGCCATCAGTGGTTATAAGAATTCGTCTAGCACCCTTAGCTTTTGCTTCTTTAAGTTTTGATTCTAAATCGTCCATATCATTATTCTTATAACGATAACGATCTGCCTTGCAAAGCCTAACGCCATCAATTATTGAGGCGTGGTTTAATTCATCTGAAATAACGGCATCTTCTTTAGTAAGAATAGTTTCAAATAAACCTGCATTAGCATCAAAACAAGCTGCATATAAAATAGTGTCTTCTGTCTCTAAAAACTCAGATACTTTGGCTTCCAATGTTTTATGGATTGATTGTGTACCGCAGATAAAACGTACTGAAGATAGACCAAAGCCCCATTCGTCATAGCTTTGCTTAGCCGCTTCGATAACTTTAGGATGATTAGCTAAACCCAAATAATTATTAGCGCACATATTTATGACTTCAGAACCATCATCTAAGCCAATATCACTTTTTTGATCTGTTGTGATAACTCGTTCCGTTTTCCATAATCCTGAGTCTTTAATTTCAGCTAATTCTGCTGCCATTGCGGCTTTTGTATTGGAGAAACTCATAACAGGTCTTCCATGTCAGTATCTTCATCATTACTGTCTTCCCAGTTAAGAATGACCTTACCCGACTCACCCGAGAGCATGGCATCAAAACCTTTTTGAAAATCTGTGTAGTGATAACGGTGTGTAATAATTTGATCTAAAGGTAAATCTGTTTGCACCATCATTAAGCCTTTGTACCATGTTTCAAAAATTTCACGACCATAGATCCCTTTAATGGTGAGTCCTTTGAATACGACCAGATCCCAATCAATTCCAGCGCCTGATGGCATAATAGCTAGCATAGCAATACGTCCACCATTAATCATTCGAGTAAGCATGCTACTAAATGCGTGTGGAGATCCTGACATTTCTAAACCAACATCGAAGCCTTCAAAAATACCATGTGAATGCATAAACTCTTTTGTGATAACTTGTTTTTCAACATTGATAGGTATGACACGAGGAATAATCTTTTTTACCAAATCTAATCGATATTGATTCAAATCCGTTATTACTATATTTCGTGCTCCACAATGTGCCGCGACCATTGCTGCCATAATGCCTATAGGTCCTGCACCTGTGATTAATACATCTTCACCCACCATATTAAAAGAGAGTGCTGTGTGTACTGCATTGCCATATGGGTCGAAGCAAGCTAAAAGATCTGTGGATATCTCTCTGCTAGGTTTAAATACATTTTTAGCAGGAATAGCTATAAATTCAGCGAACGCCCCATCACGATTTACTCCAACACCAATTGTGTTGGGACACAAATGTCGTTTACCTGCTAAACAATTTCTACAACGCTCACAGACGATATGACCTTCACCGGAGACAATATCTCCAATCTCTAAATCATCAACGTTAGAGCCCATTTCAACAATTTCACCAGCAAACTCATGACCTGTCGTCATGGGATAAGGAATGGTTTTTTGTGCCCATTCATCCCAATTATAAATATGAATATCAGTGCCACAAATAGCCGTTTTATGTACTTTAATTAGCACATCATTATTTCCATATTCTGGGATAGGAACATCCTGCATCCATAACCCTACTTTGGCTTCTTTCTTTACCAATGCTTTCATCATTTTCATAATATGGTTTCTCTATAGAGTTGTTATTTCACAGTTTATAAAAGAGTTTTATAAGTGGGTTTTACTACCTAGAACTCAAATATGGAAAATAACATTGTGGTCTTTAATTGATAGACAATAATTATTTTTTTTAAATAAGACTTACTTATATTCTTTAATTATTACCATCATAAAAGAAGGATTTGTGTATGGCTAAAACAGGTAATACAGTCAAAATATTTTGCTTATTTTTAATAATATTTAGTTGATTTATGAGTCATAAGATTAATTAACTACGGTTAATTAAAAATTATATTCATATTTTTTAATTATTATTTTGCTTAATTTTTAAGCAGTTTTTAATCATAAAAACCATCAACTTAAGCCAGTTTTTTGATAATTATAAGCAAGCTGGTTATGACTCTCATAAAAAAATAATTGAAACTAAACAATATAGTCCAAGTCGTATTTCCCGAGACGATGATGTAAAGATAAACGTTTGTTGCGAAGGATTTTCAATACACTTTTATTCTTACTTACAATTTCGTAAGTCATTGTTTCATATTTATTAAAACTAATAAGGAGTCAAATATGACTATCAAAAAAACAGTAATTACAACTTCATTTTTACTAGCATTGGGCTTATCTTTACCAGGATTTGCAGAAACCAAAGCTGAGGTAGTTGATGGAGATGCTGTAACCATCGAGTGCATTACAATGGCCGAGGTGGACTTAATGACAGACGAGGATAAGGCGAAACTCACATTGCCAGTCTGCGAAGATGTGCAGAAGAATGAGGAAGGAGCTACGACAACTCAATAGTCTAGTTTCACGAGGCACCTACATTTTGTAGGTGCTTTGTAATTGTAATCGAAGCTAGGTTTAATTCAGACTTGATAGAGATTAATTATAAAATTATTTCACGCTGTAAATCTGTTAACTCAACAGACAAAAATACGGCAAGTTTTTCTGCATCACTTTTCAATTGCTGAAGATCATTATGATTAAGAATATTCACTCGTCTTCCATTTTTTGTTAACAAGTTGAGTTCATAACACGGGTAGCTAATACCATGTTTACTTGTCACCATTTTATTGTTTATTTGTAATGAGATTATGTTTTCAATGTGTACCGTTCGATCAGTATTATTTTTAAACTTACCCGTTTCTTTATCAAATATAATTCGCTTTGCAAATGGCTTTAATAAAGTACATCCGAAAGTGGTTATCGCAACACCAAATATCATTAGAAAAATAGCAAAATCAAGTTGACTGTTTTTCACGTAAACAATCACAGAAAGCGCCATTAAAAATAAACCTACAACAACATAAACAACACAAAATAACAGCGAGCTAATAGTAGGTTTAAGGTAGGCGGTGTTTTCATCAAAAATAATAGTATGAGATCTAAATTTTGGTCCCTTCTGTATCAAAGTTCTTTTTAGATCTACCGGAGTTTCACTTATCTCCATAACATTTATACCTTTATCAGTTGAACTACATTATTAACTTAGTTTTCATAAAAAAAGTCCACCGAAGTGGACTTTTTATTTTACATCAATCGATTGCTATTCATGCTTTTGAATAACTTATAAATTATCGATTATTTGTATTTCTTAATTTCACCTGATTTAACACGTGCTACAAATGATGCTAGCTCATCTTTAACAATAGGCATTAAGAAGTATAAGCCGATAATGTTGAAGATAGACATCGCAAATATAGCCGCATCAGAGAAGTCAATTACCGCACCAAACTGAATAGTTGCACCAACGATTACAAAGATACAGAAGATAATCTTAAAGATCATTTCCATCGCTTTGCCTTCACCGAACAAGTAAGTCCAAGCCTTAAGACCGTAGTAAGACCATGAAATCATTGTTGAGAATGCAAACATGATAACTGCAAGAGCTAGGAAGTATTTGAAGAAACCAACTGAATCTGAGAAAGAAGCAGCAGTTAACTGAACACCTGTTAAACCAGCACCATCAAATGGCGCAACGTTTAAGCCAGCAATAGTAATTACCAATGCTGTCATAGTACAAATAACAACTGTATCAATGAATGGCTCAAGTGTAGCAACTAAACCTTCTGTGATTGGCTCTTTAGTTTTAACCGCTGAGTGAGCAATTGCTGCAGAACCGATACCAGCTTCATTCGAGAATGTAGCACGTTTAAGGCCTTGTATTAATGCACCTATAACTCCACCTGCAACACCTGCACCTGTAAATGCTCCATCAAATATTGCAGCGAATGCAGCACCGATTTGACCAAGATTCATCAAGATAACAATAAGACCCATACCAAGGTATAAAGCAGCCATGTAAGGAACAACTTTCTCAGTTACTGATGCAATTGATGGCATACCACCGATTATTACAGAGAATACTAATGCAGCAAGAACAACACCTGTGATAATTCCGTACTCTGGTGGAACGTCAAAAGCATAAGTCAACATTGCATGTGCTTGGTTAGCTTGGAACATGTTACCGCCACCAAATGAACCTAATATACACATCAAAGCAAAACCAACAGCAAGGAACTTACCTAAACCGCCAAAGCCTCTCTCTGCCATTGCATCACGTAAGTAATACATTGGACCACCAGAGATAGCGCCTGATGGAAGAACAGTTCTGTATTTAACACCTAAAGTACACTCAAAGAATTTAGAAGCCATGCCTAGAAGTCCACACATGATCATCCAAAAAGTTGCACCAGGTCCACCGATAGCTACAGCGACACCAACACCAGCGATATTACCTAAACCAACAGTACCTGAAAGTGCAGTTGTTAATGCTTGGAAGTGAGAAACCTCACCTTCTTCTTTAGAGTTAGGATCAGTGTATTTACCTCTAACAATATTCAAAGCTAAACCAGCTCGTCTAAATTGAACAAATCCAAAGTAAAAAGTGAAAATTATCGCAGCAACAAATAACCACCCAACGATTATTGGGAACTTTGTATCACCAACAGGCGCACTATAGAAAATAAGATTAACAAACCAACCTAAATAATCTTTGAAAAAGGTATCAACCCCACTACTTATGCCTGCAAGCATTGCACTAAATGCACTAGGGTCCCCTTCAGCCGCGAATGCGCTCATTGACATAAATGTTAAAAATATCCCTATCAGATATCGATTAAGTTTTTTCATAAAGTAAGTACCTTGAGTTTTATATTGTAGGATTGAAGACAAATTTTTACCTAATAACGAATAAAGTAGTTATTACTATCGATCCAGCAGTTTAAATTGAATTAATACAGATGTAGTTGTATTAATAGTTACTATAGTAAATATTCAGTACTGTACTTGAACTATTATGGATAAAATTTAATATTCAGACTAAATGTTTGCAAATCATAGCCTTTGCAGTTTTTTATACTAAATTAGATACAATAAAATATAAAATATACGGAACTAATTGCTCAAAACGCACTACATTTTCGATAAATATTTTTAATGATATTGATAACAGCAACGATAACGAATGCATTTCAAGTATTTGTTTAGAGTAAATTAAGCTATAAGTGACTGAAGGTGCATCTATGACTTTCACGTTTAATGACGAGTCAGATTAATTTCATAAAAGAGACACCCTCCTACTTTTTAGTATTAACGCGGATGTTTTTTAAAATATTTACTTAAAACCTATATAAACTTAATAATTTCAATCAAATTCTGAATAAAAAAACCGGGAGGCTTTCTAAGATTTTTTCCGTAACGATGATGGTGTTTGCCCAAAGTGTTTATTAAACGCAGATGAAAAATGGGCGGCACTCATAAATCCTGTGGCGTTAGCAATATCAATCATTTTCATACTTGATTGATTCAATAGTTTCTCTGCAGTCTGTAAACGCTGTTGCCGATAGAAATCCATAGTGGCTATCCCAAGTTTTTCTTTGAAGAGCCTGTTTAGTTGTCTCACGCTTACTTCAGATAAGCGCGCTAATTGCTCTAAATCTAAAGGATCAGCAATGTGATTACGCATTGCTTCGATAGCTAAAATCATAGCTTGACTGGCATTCGGATAACGTTCAGACAAACCAGAACGCTGTGGGCTGGCAGAAGTTCTAATCTCTGTATGAATAAACCAATCATTCACCTGTTGAGCGAAGGTATTACCATGGTGTTGAGTTATCATGGCATTCATCATATCCAAAGGCGCTACACCACCCGCACAGGTATAACGATCTCTATCTCTGATATAAAGAGTACG
>CALISP010000262.1 GCA_938041705.1 uncultured Cocleimonas sp.
GATCTTAATAGCGGTAATAAAAACTAAACAATAGCTTGATTTTAAGTCGCTTGTTGAGGCATCTATAAACCCATATTATTTTTTACAGAACAGGTATCATAATTAGAGTACATTCATTAAGGAAAAACTCAAGGAATACAAAGCCATGTCAAAACTTTCCACTCCTATTCCAACTCGTCAAACGAATATGGACATAGAATTAAATGTACATATAAAACCCAAAGGTATTAGCGATAATATCGCCTTCATGTTTGTAAAATTACTACGTTTCTTCGCTGATTTGTTTTTTGCTAAACGTTATGGACATCGCGCGATAGTGTTGGAGACTGTAGCCGCTGTGCCCGGTATGGTCGGTGGATTGTGGCAGCATTTAAATGCAATACGAAAAATAAGAGATGATGAAGGTTGGATTCGCACACTATTAGATGAAGCTGAGAATGAGCGCATGCATCTGATGACTTTTATCGAAATCGCCCAACCAAACATGATTGAACGTTTTCTTATCATGATTGTGCAAATGATTTTCTATAACTTTTACTTCTTTCTCTATCTGTTTGCACCGCGTACTGCACATCGAGTGGTCGGCTATTTTGAAGAAGAAGCAGTAATAAGCTACACACAATACTTACATGAGATTGATAATGGCGCACATGAGAATGTAGCTGCCCCCAAAATCGCTATCGATTATTGGGGTTTGTCAGAAGATGCAACCTTGCGTGATGTCGTTATGGTTATCAGAGCCGATGAAGCCGAGCACCGCGATGTCAATCATGGTTTCGTTGATGCCATGGATGAAAGGCGCTCTTAATAAAACTGACTTAGCTTATTCAGCTAACCATGCTTCAGCTTCTGACTCCTGATCGAATTCAAATGCTTTTATTTCAAGGCCAGGTATTAGAGCACCTTCTATTTGACTCGTCACTCGAATCCAACTTTGACTAGCTAATACAGCTATCTTGTCAAATTTGCTGATCAGTCTAAATAGCTCAGGAATGCTCGAAAGCTCTACACCTAATGCTCCAAATGTCGGTAAATCAAAATCTCTAATACGGTACAACATCGTTCCATTTTCCATACCTTGAGATTTACTGATCAAACCGGCTATTGCTACTTTCATTCCTTCAGCATCAATTTTACCGCTAAACTCTAAATCTAGCCGGTTATCTCCATTCTGCTCTATCGTAAACATAGCTTATTCCTTAATCTTCCTCACCAGACTGAATCACTAGGACATCACACTTTGCTTTATGTAGTACGCCTGTTGCGGTTGTTCCTAGTAGATCCGCCACTTGACGATGCCCATGACTACCGAGAACGATCAGATCTGCTCCAATTTCCATTGCGTAATTAACAATTTCCTTCTTGGGTGATCCTTGTAATGTATGGGTATGAGTTAGATCAACTTCTATTCTGTCTTTGCAAGCTTTTAAAGCCTTTTCACTGTTATCGAGATTTTCTTCGTCAAGCTGAGCTAAGACAAAGTATCCACCAGCACCCATCCATACTGTGCTATTGAAGTTAACGACATGAATAACACTTAGTTGTGAATCAAACTGTTTACTGATTTGAGCAACTTTATTCTCAGTAATCAAACTTGCCTTAGAGAAATCGGTCGCATAAAGAATGTGCTTATACATAATGTGCTCCTTTTTGAGTGACAAAAACTTTAGAATTGATAAGTTATTCTAATCACAGCTTTGTTTAGCCATATTGACTTAGATCATGTTTAACTAAAATAATTGAAATAGGGACTTCTTAAATTCCATTGTTTAAGCAAGGGGGTTCTGGAAGGTATGGAGTGCACTATAAGGAAATATTGGAAAAATTTGATGCAAGGTTTAGAAAGCATCCCAAAAGTGAGGATCAATTGCTACTGTAATACTTTTGTAACTTCATTTACCGTCAGAACCTTTCCATATGACACAAGTTTATCGTTTATAACCAAGCCTGGTGTTGACATAATTCCAAAAGAAGCAATTGCAACAGGATCTGTTATTTTTTCTATTTCAATAGATAGCCCCAGTTTCTCTGCTGCACTTGACACATTACCTTCCAAAGAAAGGCATTTTTTACAGCCCGATCCAAGAATCTTTATATTCATGTTATTGCTCCAATTTAAGTTAAGAAAACCGCAAAATAATTAAATATATAACCGATAAGAATAATTCCGCCGGTTACAATGCAGAAAAATATCGTTAGTAAACGCATTTTTACAACACGTTTTAGCATTATCATTGAAGGTAGAGAAAGTGCAGTCACGGCCATCATGAATGCTAATGCTGTTCCAAGCCCCACGTTTTTTTGTACCAAAGCTTCTGCAATCGGCAATGTACCAAATATGTCTGCATACATAGGTATTCCAGCAAGCGTTGCAACTAATACCGACCACCAGTTATTTTCACCCAGTAAGGCGGCTATCATGTTCTGAGGGATCCAATTATGGATAGCGGCACCAATCCCAACGCCGATAAATATGTATATCCAAACCCGATTCACAACATCAGTCACTTGAGTTAGAGAAAAAGACAACCGTTCAACTCGAGATAACTCTTTCTCTTCCAAACCATTCTGAATCGGACTTTGTAAGACAAAAGATTCCACTTGATCTGTGAGATTCATTTTGCCAATTAAAGTCCCCCCTAAAATTGCTAGAACCAATCCAAGAAACACATACGCAAGGGCAATCCACCAGTTGAATATGCTCGCCAACAAAATAACCGATGCTAGATCAACCAATGGTGAGGAAATCAGGAATGAAAACGTTACCCCCAATGGCAGTCCGGCGCTGGTAAAGCCAATAAACAAAGGAATGGAGGAGCAAGAGCAAAAAGGCGTCAATGTGCCTAAGAGTGCTGCCATTGTATTCGCTGCGATTCCCTTGTGGTTGCCAAGTATTTTACGTGTGCGTTCTGGGGGGAAATAACTTTGCACATATGAAATACTGAAAATCAGCACACTCAACAGAATAAAGATCTTGATGACATCGTATATAAAGAAATGAACACTTCCACCTAGACGAGTTTCTATGTCGAGACCGAAGCCATTTTCAATAACCATGGCAACCAAATCAGAGAGCCAATCCATTCTAAGAAACTGTGCATTAAGCCATGCAAAAAAGTCACTCATCTAGTTTTAAACCTGATTTGTTGTACTTTGGTTCGGATGATAGTAAGTGACTTAATATAGTTGTACTCGACACTCTAAGATCAATTATTGAATAAGACCTTATCCTATAAAAATGTAGGAAGATTTGATTTGTATCAAGTCAAAGGGGTTAAAGTGAAAATTGGTATTGCGTTATGTAGGCCGAATATGACTGTCTTTATTCGAACTATGATTATATATAACAGCGACACCCTCGAAAGAGGACACGTGGAAGATGTATCAGAATCTTTAGCATGACTATACTAAGAAGCTGCTGGATTCGATTCCATTGGCTGATCCTGAGATGGAACGATTACGAATACTAAATTACTAAGTATTTTGGAAGGTGTTTGAAAGAATGTATTAAAAGTAGGGGGGTGTCTTTTGATTGTTTGTCAGAATGAGCAAACAAATAGCAACCCTCAAAGTACGAGGGTTGCTGTTTTACTGCTTATTAACGATTAGTCATCGCGAACATGAACTCTTCTTTTGATACAGAGCCATCATCATTCATATCCATCATCATGAATTCTTTAGCTGCTTTGTTTGCACTCATTTTCATGAATTCTTCTTTTGAAATCTTGCCATCAGAATTTGCATCTGTCATTCCATGTATGAATGTAGTACTAGCCATTCCATCTTCACCCATTGCATGAGCTGATGACATTGCCATTGCAGAAACTAATACGCTTGTTGCTAAGATACTTAAAGTTTTCATTTTTATTTCCTATATAGTTTTAATAAAACATTCTTAATAATTAGTTAAGAATGGCCATTCGAATGAACGACGAGGAAATAATATTGGTCAGAGTTAAACTCCTGATCACGAAAGTATTGTTATTTATAGAACCTTTTATAACGAATTTATTTATTTATAACAAAACTGTAAACACAGACAGTAAATACAATATAAATTCTGTTATAAACCAAGCCATAGTGTCAGTTATAAACTAAGCTTTATTGTAATATCTGTTATTGTTATCTAAGCTTTTGTATTAGCTAATTTACTTAACAATAAATTAGCTTTTTATAAAAAATAACTAAATTGAAAAGACACCCCGTCACTTTTGGTGTTTTTATAATATGTTTGAAAAGTCTTCATTTAGCTTCGGCTAACGTTTTAAATTTTTAGAAGTATAAATTATGAGTAAAATTGTAGTCGTTGAGGATGATCCAGCAATCTCAGAAATGCTGGTCTACCATTTACAAGGTCTTGACTATGATGTCATTCATTTTGAAGATGGCTTAAGTGCTAAAGATTATCTTATCGAAAATGAATGTGACTTGGTATTACTCGATATCATGTTACCTAAATATAATGGCTTGGATTTGTGCCGAGAACTTCGCCAACAGAAACCCCAATTACCCATCATGCTGTTAACCTCTCTTGATAGTGAAGCAGACAGAGTTGTCGGTTTAGAGCTTGGTGCAGATGATTATTTGACCAAGCCTTTTAGTTTGCGCGAATGTCAGGCTCGCATAAAAGCATTACTTCGCCGCAGTCAGTTACCTGCTAGCAAAGATAAAGGCGAAGACCCTACGAATATTTCATTTCAAGAATTAGAGATAAATGTAGATGCTCGTTTTGTTGCTGTCGATGGAGTGAAAGTAGAACTGACAGCAAAGGAATTCGATCTACTGTTGTATCTTGCTCAGAATAAAAAGAAGGTGTTTTCTCGAAATCAGTTATTAGATTCTATTTGGGGTTATAGTCATGAAGGCTATGAACATACGATTAATACACATATTAATCGTTTGAGAAAAAAGCTTAAACGCAGTGATGATAAGCCTGATTTCATTCAAACAGTTTGGGCTGTGGGTTATAAGTTTCTGGACGAAGAGTAATGTTTCAAAGCCTTTACAGTAGACTTGCTTTAGTTTTATTGGGTGTGTTTTTGACCATGGGCATTTTATTGTTCTGGTTTTTTCAACAAGCCTCGACGGTCACTCAAAACATAGCATCACAACGATTACATAAAGAGTTTGCCGTAAACGTAGTAAGGGATCTGGGCGTTACTAATGGCGATGACTTTGATCCTCAAAGGATAAAAGAAGCATTTCATCAAATGATGATTATTGGGCCGACGCTTGAGCTCTATATTGTCGATGGAGAGGGTAAGGTCATTGCTTATCAAGCTGCTGAAGATAAAATAAAACGACGAGTTGTAGATCTGCAGCCGATTAAACAATTCATTGAAGGCAAGGATGAGTATCCTATTCTTGGTGATGATCCGCGTTCTTTAAATAAAGAAAAAATATTTTCGGCGGCTAAGATTTACTCTAAAGATAATCAGATTGTTAATCAGAGCTCCGAAGATGAAGGCATTTTTATTGGCTATCTCTATGCCATTATCGGAGGTGAAAAACACGATAGTATTTTTAGCTCTTTACGATCTGGCAATGCATGGAAGATCAGTTTAATCGGCATTTCCAGTGGATTTCTTTTTCTATTGCTCGCATCGTTATTGTTGTTTTATGCACTGACAAGACCACTACGTAAGTTAACCAAAGAAATTAAAGCATTCGAAGATTCAGATTTCAAAAAAGTGTCTTTAAATCAAGGCTTACAGGTTGAAGAGAAAGGAGAGTTCAGTCAACTGAAGCACTCTTTTTATCAGATGGAACAGCGCATTGTTACGTTGCTTGAACGCTTGAATAAACAAGATGAATTGAGACGAGAGTTTTTAGCGTATTTATCTCATGATTTGAGAACGCCATT
>CALISP010000263.1 GCA_938041705.1 uncultured Cocleimonas sp.
GATTCGTTTTGTTTTGAGTATTAATGTGTCCAAAGGCGAATGGCTTACCGGGTTTTATATTCACCCGCCACATATTCAACTCTCCGAGCTGCTCCAATGCTTTTCGCACGTGATCTTCTTCACCTACTGAAACACCTCCACTAGTCATGACCAAATCAGCTTGTTCTGATGCTTTCTGCATTGCGCTAACAGTGGCATTCAAAGTATCTTCAACATTACCTAAATCAATAACATCACAACCCAGACTATTTAATAAACCTGTTAAGGTGTAACGATTGGAATTATAGATTTGCCCAGCCTTTGGCGTTTGACCAGGGTCACATAACTCATCACCTGTAAAGAATACGGCTACTTTCAAGCGCTGCTTTACTGTGATTTCAGCGATACCAACTGATGCTGCCAAACCAATATCTTGCGCTCTGAGTTTCTGCCCAGCTTTAAGAATAATGGCACCCGAAAGGATATCCTCACCTGCTTTTCGAATATTGCTTCCGCTTATAAGCAATTGCTTGATGATGACCTTGTTTGTTACCTCATCGTAATCGCAGTTTTCTTGCATCACGACTGCATCTGTTCCTAATGGAATCGGAGCGCCGGTAAATATTCTTGCTACGGTATTGGGCTGTAATTTATTCCCCACTTCACCAGCACAAATCCTCTGACTCACCGTAAACTCATTGGTATTGTCGCTAGACAAATCAGTCGCACGAATGGCATAGCCGTCCATTGCGCTGTTATCAGCCGGCGGAACATTAATACTTGAAGTTAAATCTTGCGCTAACACTCTGCCTAAAGATTCATTGAGTGAGACTTGTTCAGTTTCTTGAATAGTAATCGCACGCGACAGTAATTCAACCAATGCTTCGTCAAGTGGCATCAAAGTTTGACGCATATCACAGGAATTACTTGTATCTATAGACATTTTTACTTTTCTTTAAAACGCGGCATCATTTGTACAAGATTGCAGGGTTGATGACGGAAATCTAATTGATGTTGAATAATCATATTCCAACCATCCTTACAGGCACCTGGTGATCCCGGCAGTGTGAACAACACAGTACCATTAGCTAAACCTGCAATTGCACGAGATTGAATCGTTGAGGTTTTAATAAGATCGTACGAGAGCTTCCTGAATATTTCACCAAAGCCTTCAATTTCTTTATCATATAAAACTTTCATTGCTTCAGGTGTTACATCACGTCCAGTTAGACCTGTTCCACCAGTGGTGATTACTGCATGAATTTCAGGATCAGCAATCCAAGCTGAAACCGCTGCGCGTATTTCATAAATATCATCTGGTACGAAAGTCTTATCTGCTAATTTATGCCCAGTTTCGGTCAATAATTTAACTAGCATTTTTCCTGATTTATCATCTGCTTCAACACGAGAATCTGAAACTACCATCACCGCAATATTGAGTGGAATAAATTCCACGTCATTAGAAATATTTACCATTACCTTAGTCCTTGTATTCTTAAATGCTTAAATCTATGCATCGTTAAATATTGCTATTTACTTTTTAACCACCACGGGTTTTTTCGAGCTTTGTGTTTTGCTGTAAGTACTTCTCCTACAATAGGCGTGCTCAAATTTACTTGGCGTTTTTGTGCCTCAACACTAACACGCTCAAGTGGCTCATACCAAGGGTGTATAGACAAATCAAAGGTACTATTATGAATAGGCATCATCATCTTACCTTGTAAGTCTATATGAGCTTGAATCGATTCTTCAGGAAACATATGAACGGCAGGCCAATCTTTATTGTAAGCACCTGTTTCTATCATGGTCAAATCAAATGGACCGTATTTATTTCCAATCTCTTTAAAACCTTCAAAGTAACCTGAGTCACCACTAAAATAGAGATTTTCATTGGCTGTTTTGATAACCCAAGAACCCCAAAGCGTAAGGTTTCTATCTTTAATACCTCGACCTGAATAATGTCTTGCTGGTGTAAAAGCCAATAATGCATCTTTAGTTTGGTATTCCTGCCACCAATCAAAAGGCTTAATTTTATCTTTATCTATTCCCCATGTTTGCAAATCGGCATCAACTCCTAAAGGAACGAAAAACTGTTTCGTCTTTTCCATTAACTGTTTGATTGATGCTTTATCTAGATGATCGTAATGGTTATGAGAAATGATTACTTTATCAATATTTGGTAATTCATTGATAGTAATTGGCGTTGGTTGAAAACGCTTTGGCCCAATATTAGTAAAAGGAGAAACACGCTCAGAAAACACAGGATCAATTAACCAATACTCGCCGTAAACTTTCAATAAGACTGAAGAGTGTCCCAATTTAACAAAATGTAATTGATCATTACTTAATTTATCGAGCTGACTTCGACTCAACATTCTTATAGGTAATGTCTTCTTTGGCTTTTTATCTAATGGCTTTTCAGCGATTACGCGCTTTATTTGCAATAGCATTATCAAAGTAAAACTTCGTGCATGATGTGTTGTGCTATTGCGAAACTTACCCTCACTGTAATGATGAGCAGATCTTAATTTTTTAATTAACGATACTGATAATTTAGATTTAATCGAAGAAGTCCTTATGTAAACTCACGTATAAATTAAGAATATAATTCTTAAAAATGATTAATTATTTTACCCATTAAAGACTAGTTTGAGCTTTTAATACAACAACACCCCCCTACTTTTACGTACTTTTGAACCAATTGGATGGTATTAATAACTTTATTATTTGGGTAGCCAGTCTTTCCACCAGGGTTTAGTTTTAGCTTTTTCGCTTGAAGTAAACACCACACCAACAATAGGAGTGATCAAATCCACCTGACGCTTTTTTGCTTCAACACTAACACGCTGCAACGGCTCATACCAAGGATGAAAAGCCAAATCAAAAGTACTATTGTGAATAGGTAACATCTTCTTACCTCTTAAATCGAGATGCGCTTTTACCGAGTCTTCTGGAATCATATGAACATCAGGCCAGTCTCTTTTATTATAAGCACCAGTCTCAATCAAGGTCAGGTCAAATGGCCCATATTTATCTCCAATTTCTTTGAATCCGGAAAAATAACCTGAATCACCACTAAAATAGAGACTGTCTTTTTTAGTTTTTATTACCCAAGATCCCCACAAAGTATGATTTCTATCACTTAAACTTCGTCCTGAAAAATGTTGAGCAGGAGTAAATGCAAATAAAGTATCTGCTGTTTTATATTCTTGCCACCAATTAAAAATTTTGATCTTTGATTGATCAACACCCCATTTTTTAAGTTCAACATCGTTTCCCAAAGGGACTAAAAACTCTTGGGTTTTGGATATTAATTGTTTGATTGTAGACTTATCTAAATGATCATAGTGATTATGTGAAATCAGTACTTTATCTATGTCTGGTAATTCTCCTATGGAGATAGGTGTTGGATGAAAGCGTTTAGGGCCTGCAAACTGAAAAGGTGAGGCCCTTTCAGAAAACATTGGATCTATTAACACATATTTCCCATAGACTTTAAGTAATATGGAAGAATGACCTAACTTAATCAAATGCAATTCATCGTTACTCAAAGCATCCAGTTGTGCTCTGGAGACAGCTTGCATAGGTAATGATTTACTGGGCACATTATCGGTAGATTTTTCAAAAATGCTACGTTTGATAATCCTCAACAAAGTACCACCAGAGCTTCGGCTATCTTTCTCAATTGTATTACGAAATTTACCCTGATTATAATGAGCAGATTTAGACAAGCTTTGCATTGAACTTGAGGAGAGCTTGGAGTTTATGGAGCACGCACCGATAAATATCACGATGCAGATAAGAAATAACCATTTCATTATTTTAATTTTTTTCATTTAACAGTATTCTTTATTTAACAATGTTCTTTATTTAACAATGTTTTCAGCACGATTTAGAAAGTGTATTTATAGTTAAATGCACCCCTCCACTTTTGCGTAACTTTGATCTCCTTTGATCAAGTTGAACGATATTAAACTTTATTTTGTTAAATAAACGTGAATTTTATTAAGTTAAATAGAAAACTAAGAATAAAGCACTCTTAAGAGTGTTTATTCTTCCGAATCACTTTTACCTTTAGGTTTTTTATTATCTTTTTTAGTTTCATTTTGATTTGATTTATCACCACCTTCATAAACCACAATCTCAACTGGCTTATGATAAATCAAGTGACTTACATCTACACTGTCACCGTATTTTTCTTTAATCGCTTTAATCGCACGCGTACGTCTAACGTAAAAATGTTCTGCTCCTATCTTATCGAAAAGCCCTGATCGTTTAAGAGCATCTTCTACTTTAAACTTAACGCGTGAGAAGTAAAATTCGATTCCCGCTTCAGCTAAACGTTCAGACATATGCCCAAGCATTTCTTCACCCGTGGCATCAATCTGATCAACTGCTTCTAAATCTAACACAATTACTTTTAACTTAGGTTTATCCGCTACAGCATTTAATAATTTACGTTCTAGATAGCCAGCGTTTGCAAAATATAAATCGCCGTCATAACGATAAAAAGCCACAGTTTCACTAGTCTTTAATGCATTTAATCTGGCGTCGCGATATACACCCTCTTCAGTTAAAGAGACCTCAGCAAAGTGTGGTTGCATAGTTCGGTAAAGATAAAACATCAGTGAAAGAACAACACCAATCAAAATACCCCATTCCAAATGTGGCGCAAAATACAAAGTACCTAAGAAAGTAGCCAAAGCGACTACACCATCATGCGGGTTTACCTTCCATGCATGTTTGAATGGCTCAAAATGGAACAATCCAATAACTGCAACGATAATCACTGCAGCCAGAGTAGCTACAGGTAAATGGTAAAGCAATGGCGTTAAAAACAATAAAGTAATACCAACGATAATGCCTGAAACAATCGCAGTAAAACCAGTCTTAGCACCAGCATCAAAAGCCACCGCAGTACGCGAGAACGAAC
>CALISP010000264.1 GCA_938041705.1 uncultured Cocleimonas sp.
TTCTTACAACAATGGATGGACGAACAAAAAGGATTTCGCTCTTTATTCAAAGGCGCAAAATATAATATTCCAAAACTTATTGAGCAATTACCGCATATGCCAGTAATGATTAATGAAGTTATTGCAGAAATTCATAAAAAACAAAATGATACAAATACTGATTCATTACAAATCGAAGCTTTAAAAAATGAAATAGCCAAAGCTAATAAACGTACAACATTGACCATCACGGGTGGTATCTTCATATTAGCCGCAGTTTTATCAAGCTCCCCATTAGTGTTTGTTCCCACTGCATTTTCACCAATTTCATGGAGTATTGCTGCCATTGGATTGGGCTTGTTAATTTTAGGATTAGTACGTAAGTAACAAATTGAGATTGTATTAGTGTATTAAATAGACACCCCCCTACTTTTGGGTACTTTCTATGATGTATTAAATGCGCTATCTTAAATGAATAAATATTTTAACTATAAAAACAATTAGTTAAAAAAACTTGTTTTGTTTAACTATATTTAATTTAGAGTTGCAAAATTTTTATTAATTCATTAATTCGAGCTTAAATCAATGAGTAACAGTCTGAGCGATACAGATCTAATAATCACTAATCGTGCCAAGCTGTTGGAAAACATAGCCTTTTTCAAAGGTATGTCGGAATCAGAACTCATAGAACTTGCTAGTATGATGAAGCAAAGCAAAGTTAAGAAAAATACCATTATTATCAATCAAGGTGATTTAAGTCGCAGTCTATATGTGATTGTATATGGTCGCCTAAAAGCATATGCAACAGATGAAGAAGGTAACCAAACCCTGTTTAGTTTTTTTAATAATGGTGACTATTTTGGTGAACTTAGTTTATTAGATGATGCGCCACGTTCAGCCACAGTCTCTACCGTTGAAGATTGTACTGTGCTCAATTTAGATCATTCTATGTTTAAGGACTTTATAGACTCTCATCCAAGTACTTGTTGGTCATTATTTAGGTCATTGACTAACAACATACGAACGATGGATGAAACTATTTGTTCATTAACATCAAGAGATATTCACGGGCGTTTAATTGCAGTATTGTACAAACTGGCTAAAGAAAATTCAGATGGTGTTCTTATTACTCAAAAACTTACCCATCAAGATTTTGCAGAAATGATCGGCTCATCCCGTGAAATGGTCAGTAGAATCTTCAAAGATTTAAAACAAGATGGTTATGTATCAGTAGATCAAAAACGAGTCAGCATATTGAAACGTATACCAACTCACAGATAATAGAGATTTAAACGATCCAGAGCCTTCAAAAACACACCTCCCTACTTTTTGAATAACATTACGCTTTTGATGTGTAAATAATTGGCATTTAATAAAATGCCATTAGCAATCGTCTTTAATGATTAAAAGATAAATATCTTTTTGCAAATATCATACTTTCAATTAAAGACCACTAACCACACAACGCAAGACCCCATAGTTCCATTCGCCATCAAGCTCTTCAAATAAAGGCTTTAAAGCATTCTCAGCTTTAGAATTTAAAAACTCGGCAGTACGTTCAATCGTTTCCAAATCTTCATCATCAATATCCAATACATCAGCGCTTTTCAACATACCTGCTTCGATTACATCTGCAAGATGCGAATATATTGTTGAGCTACTTAAATCTCTTTTACCTGATATTTCATCAATAGTTAAACCATCATTATGCAAAGCTAATGTTTCATTGATGGTATCTGAGAAATTATTTTTGAATAATTCAGGTAATGGATGTTCTCTAATCACATCCATAAATTTAGTCCCATAGCGCTCTAGTTTCATTTCGCCGACGCCATTGATATAACGGAAAGTATCATCACTTTGAGGGCGCTGTTTTGCCATGTCAATTAATGAAGCATCACTGAAAATTACGTAAGGAGGCACACCTTGTTCGCTGGCTAAGTCAGTACGCAAGCTACGTAAGGCTTCAAATAACTCTTCATCCACTGAGCGCAAATCAGCTTTAGCAGATCGTCCTTTAGTTGCTTTAGAAGCCTTCTCAGGTTTTCGTTGCTTACGTGCAAGTAAGGTAATCTCAGCTTTTAATAAGGCTCGTGATTTTTCGGTTAGTTCTACACCACCGTATTCTGAATTGGTAGCGAGAAAACCTTGTGATATGAGTTGACGAAATAAACCACTCCACTCATGCGTTTTGAGGTTTTCACCTATACCCCAAGTACTCACTTGATCATGACCATTGTTAACAATACGATCATCACTTTTAGCTAAGAGCACGTTGATCAAATATGCTACACCAAAACGCTGGCCTGTTCGATAAACAGTTGATAGGGCTTTCTGAGCGTCTTCCGTAGCATCCCATGTTTCTGGGGGGTTTAAACAATTGTCACAATTACCACAATCTACCGTCATCTCTTCATCGAAGTAAGATAAGATCGCTTGGCGACGACAACTTGCCATTTCGCACAAACCTAACATGGAATCTAGTTTTTGATTAGTAAGACGTTTGTACTCCTCACTGCCGGTTCCATCCATCATCATTTGTCTTAAAAAGATAACATCCTGCAAGCCGTAACTCATCCAAGCATCTGCAGGCTCCCCATCGCGCCCAGCACGGCCTGTCTCTTGATAATAAGCCTCTATGTTCTTAGGAAGACTTAAATGCGCCACAAAGCGCACATTGGGTTTATCTATCCCCATACCAAAGGCAATCGTTGCTACAATGATAACGCCTTCTTCACGTAAAAAACGTTGCTGATGCAAAGCACGCATCTCAGCAGGTAAACCAGCATGATAGGGTAAAGCAGTGACGCCTTTTTTAGTCAGCCATTCAGCAGTACCTTCGACTTTCTTGCGTGATAAGCAATATACAATTCCTGCTTTATCTTTATGTTTTTCTTGAATAAATTTCCAGAGTTTTTCTCGTGCATTGTGTTCTTCAGAAATAGTATAGGTAATATTTGGTCGATCAAAACTATTTACAAAAACCCCAGCGTCTTGTAATCGTAGTTGTTGGATAATCTCAGCACGAGTACGGTTATCAGCTGTCGCCGTTAATGCGATTCTTGGGATATTTGGAAAGCGCTCAGGTAATGCCGATAAACGTTGATATTCTGGTCTAAAGTCATGTCCCCATTGCGAAACACAATGTGCTTCATCTATTGCAAATAAAGCAATTTGGCATTGATTAAGTAAGTTTAAGGTTGATTCACTTAACAAACGCTCAGGTGCAACATACAGCATTTGTAATTCATTATTGAGTAACGCTCGCTCAATTTCATATTGCTCAGAAGATGATTGTGTTGAATTAAGAAACGCAGCGCTAACACCCAATTGTTTCAAAGCATCAACTTGATCCTGCATTAAAGCAATCAATGGTGAAACTATAACACCAACACCTTCACGAACCATTGCAGGTATCTGATAACACAATGATTTGCCACCACCTGTTGGCATTAATACAAATGCATCACCATCGTTTAGAACTTGCTTAATGATGTCTTCTTGGTTGTGTCGAAAGTCATCATAACCAAAGGTATTATTAAGCGTTTCTTTGGCTAATTCGAATGGTTTTGAAGAGGTGTTTTGCATCGCGATGATTATGGAGGGAATTCATGTATTTTAAAAGACACCCCCCCTACTTTTAAGCAATATATATTCTTATATGAAGTTATTATTTTTTAAGCTCAGGATCATTCATGTCTTCATTAGCCGATGCAAGAGCAGAACTCAAATCAGAGTCCTCTAATTCAGATAGTGATTTTCTACGTAGGTTTTTGTAGGGTAAATTCATATGCCCGAATCGAACCACCA
>CALISP010000265.1 GCA_938041705.1 uncultured Cocleimonas sp.
GCATGCATTGTTTTTGATGCAAATTCACGACGGTAAGTTACAAGCGTTACTAAGATAGTAGATATAATAAATAAGTAGGGATGAATAAACCATGCTAAGGCCGCAATAGCATATTCATAACCACGCATTCCATCTATGAAATGTCGACTGGCACGATTTATTACAGTGCCTAAATTCTCAGCATAGAAAGTTCTTTCTTCTTGTGGTGCTGTACTTTCAGGTGCTGCTCCAACCATAAATATGGTGGCATTGTATTGCCTGATAGCCCAAACCAATTTAAAAAACACAAAGATAAATATTATTAATATAAGAAGTAACTTAAGTTTCCAGAATGATTGGCTAACATGTTGAGCAAAGGGGATGTCGTAAGTAATTTGAATGGCGTCTTCTACAACACTAAAAACAGTGATTAAACTCGCTAAAACAAGAAGACTAGTAGATGCAAAGAAAGAAACGCTACGCATCAGATGACCTATTAAAGCAACATCAGGCATTCTATTTTCACGATCCAAAAGACGCAACATCCATTGGTTGCGAACACTTCGACTTGTTAAATATAACGAGGTTTTATCTTTACTGTAGTTATAGCGACTACTTAATTTTGAAATGGTAAACCATGATACAAAGAAAAAGAAGAAAGCAAAGATGTCCGACAATGTGATATCGGAAGGCATGAGGCTTCACCAATTAGTAAAAAAAGAATTATAGTGATTCTTTCGATTAATCGATAGGTTTCGTTTGTTTATATTTTGAAAATATAAACGGTTATTTATAACTTCATAACTTATGAAACTAGTTATTAATCTAATAAATAATCATCGTCAAAAACTTCTTTAAGACTACGTTCTAGTGCCTTACGTTCTAAATAGTCTTCAACATTACGTCTAACAACGTGAGCTTTGATATTCTTTTCTTTTTTAGAACTAGCATCATCAAGATTAGGTATAACTTCTGAATCTACTAACTCAGGATTTAGTGATTGATCGTTGTATCTCATTTTCTTCCCCTTATTTCATTTTTATTTTTATTTGTGTTTAACATACTCTATAAATTTAATTTATTAGAGCTTACTTTTTAAAGTATGAATTCATTATAAGTACGAAAGCTGAACGGTAGATGAGCGAGTAACAGTTTATCTAAATTTCTTTTTAATTATTGAAGGAGAGAATCAATTTATGTTCTCAATATTGAATCTCTATCTTCTTTAGTTAAAACCTCTTGCTGTTGGTTTTTAAGAGTCCCGTTTACTTGGACGGCTATTAAATCTGCTTTCTCAACAAACATTCTTACTGCTGTTTTGTTATCAATGTTACTAGGCAGTAACATTACCATTGATAACCCCAACAAATTGTTATTTAGTAAATCACTATCAGTTAAGGTCCAAGGCTCCATGCCGTTTGCGATTCTAAACAAACTTGTAGCCTTCTGTTCATTAGTTTCAGACACTATTGAGGTTTTATTATCGACAAAGTAATGATAAATATTTTTATCCCCAAGTATTAGGCCATTGTTTATTAACGTCTCTTTTATTAAATCACCCTCAAGACCTTTATCATTTTTAGCAGAAATAAATAAAACCAATTGATGTTTTTCAGCAGAACTTTTAGAAGTACTCTTTTTGTTTACAAGTGGCTTCGATAAGGAGTCAGAGGCAGGAATATCATCTAGAATTGAAGTAAATACATCACCATTTTCATCTTTTATTTCTGGTAGCAAAGAAGTTTCTTTATATTTCATTTTGCTTTGGCCTAAGCGGCTAACAACATAGAGAGCAATGATAATTATGATGCCGACAAGTGTTATTAATATGCTGGAAATATTCATACGTTGTTTAAAAAACTCTAGTTTTTAAAGGATTATTAAAATTATATATTTGTATTAAAAAGTGAGTACAGATAAAACACTATTCATTTGCTAAACGTGCAGCTTCATTTACATCCACACTAACAAGTCTGGATATTCCAGGTTCTCGCATTGTTACGCCTATAAGGTTTTCAGCGAGTTCCATCGTTGTTTTATTATGAGTAATAAATATAAATTGCACTCTATCAGACATCTTTTTAACTAACTTACAGAAACGACCTACGTTGGCCTCATCTAAAGGAGCATCGACTTCATCAAGCATACAGAAGGGTGCGGGGTTTAATTCAAAAATGGCAAATACCATCGCAACGGCAGTTAATGCTTTTTCTCCACCTGACATCAAATGAATACTGGATATTCGTTTACCGGGTGGTTGAGCCATAATTGAAATACCCGTAGTAAGTAAATCATCTCCAGTCATTTCAAGATGTGCTTTACCCCCACCAAATAACTGAGGAAACATATCTTGAAGACGAGTATTTACTTTTTCAAAAGTATCTTTAAAACGACTTCGTGTATCTCGATCTATTTTTGCGATAGCAGACTCTAATATCTCTAAGGCTTCCATTAGGTCAGCATCTTGTTGATCTAGATAGACCTTTCTTTCGCTTTGTATTTTAAATTCTTCAATCGCCGCAAGATTTATTGCTCCTAAACGAGTTACTTTTCGTTGAATATCATCAAGGCGTGATTGCTGTTGTTCAAGTGTTATAGAAACATCCATACTTTCAAGCAAAGTTTCGGCTACAAAGTCAGTTTCATTAAATTGTTCTTTTAGTGTTTGTTGACGAACGTTAACCTCTTGCCATTCCATTTTTAAGTTTTCTAAAAGGGAACGAAATTTTTCAACCTGTTGTTCTGCTTGTTGACGATTTTGTTCTAATTCACGGACTTTGTTATCAATACTTTGTAATTGTTCTCTAGCGTTTGACAAGTCAACTTCTGCAGTCTTACGTTTATCTAATTCTATGACTAATAGTTTTTCACTATTTAATTCATTTTCTGTTGACTCTAATTGATCAGTATTTTGGACAATTAAATCACTTTTTCGTTCTAACAAAAGCTCTAAGCGTTCATTTAAACGATTTAATTGTTGTTCAGCACTTTGTTTGCCTGTTCTAGCTGACTCAACTTTTAATTCAGCTTGTTGTACTTTTTGAGAGAGATGAACAACTTGTTCTTTAGCTTTATAAACAGCTTCTTGCAATGGTAAGTCTTTGCCTTCTACTTCTGATTTTTCAGCTTCTAATGAGTCTAGAGATTCTAAGGCTTGGTTTCGTAATTTTGTAGCACTTTCGTGAAATTCTTGGTTATTTGTTTGTTGTAACTCTAAATCAATTATCTCAGTTAACACACGTTGTTGGTTGTCTTCTGTTTGCTTAATTCGATTTTCATTGGCGTGAATCACAGACTGCGCTTGAGACTCTTCTCTATGTAACTCATTCAATCGAGTCTGTAAGGATGATTGCTGTTCTTCTAGGTCTTTTCGTTGTTGTTGTCCGTTTTCTAATAAGTCTTGATGTTGCTTAAGAGTCAGCTGAATTTCTTCTATGCGTTGTTTAGTGTTATCTATTTCTTTTTTTCTAGCGAGTACGCCATCGTGTTGATTAAATCCTTCTTTTTCTTGAGTTTTTAGCCAATTGTTACCAAGTAAAACACCATCTTTTGTAATTATGGTTTGATTTAAATCTAGAGTAGATTGTAATTTTAAGGCTTGATCTAATGATTCAGCACATTGAATATTAGCGAGTAGGGCATGAATAGCTTTAGGTTCTGTTACTTTGGCTGCTAGGGAGTTATTAGCTATCTTGGATGAATCAGTATTTGCCTCATTATTGAAAATAAAGCTACTAGCTGCTATAGGTAATTCTCCAGACATTATTTTTTCAAGTTGTTGTTTTGAGTTTAACTCCTTTGACTGCAAGAAATCACCTAAAACTACCTCTAGCGCTTTTTCCCAACCATTTTCTATCTTAATTGTTTCAGCCAATGGTTGTATTGAATCTAAACCATGATTACTCAACCATTTTTGTTGACGCTTAATGAATTTACTATTGTTATCTTTACCTAATCCAGCACGTTGCAATACTTCCAAAGAAGATAGTTTTCCACTTAATGATTGTAATTCGGAACGATGATCTTGTAATTGTTGTTGATAAGTTCTGTTTAACTCAATTTGATTGAGTAACTCTTTTTTACATTGATCAAATTCGTCATTTACAGTTGTCGATCTTATTGTGGTTTCCGTTAGAAGTTCTTTTTGTTGTATTAACTCTTTAGCATGTGAATCTGTACTATAAATCCCTTTATCTGTATGGAGTTTTATTAGTCGACTTGATATTTGTTGTAATTGATTTTCTAGTTGTTCCATCCTAGCGCGTTCAACTTGAGCCTGTTGAGCAGGTTCTGCAAGACGCACCTGAAGACTATTCCAGCTTTGTTGCCATTCATTAAGTTTTGATTCTGTACCTTCCAATTGAGCCTTAGAAATTACTAATTGTTCTTTATCTGCAATTAAGAGTGGTTCAAACTCTACCAACAATTCTGTTGCAGATTCTAATTGTCTTTTATCGTCTTCAGCATGCTGCTGAGCAGATAAAATCTCATTATCTACTTGAATTAATTCCCGTTGATGTCTTTCTGCTAATTCTTTTTGGTGTTGGATAGTCTGTTCCAAACGGGATATCTCAGCGCCAACTTGATAGAAGTTCGCTTGAACATCATTAAATGTATCGTTAGCTTCAACTTGTTGGCTTCTTAATGATTCTATTTGATTTTCTAGTGAACGTTGTTCCGTTAATGCTACTTGATGAGTGTTGGCATTTTCATTAATAATATTTTGACGTTCAGTAATGTCTGCATCGACATTTTTTAATCGTAGTAGTATGAATTCTGCACTTTTTTGACGTTCTTCTTGTTTTAGTGTTTTAAATTTAACAGCTGCTTTTGCTTGTCGATCCAGATGAGATAACTGTTTTTCAAGCTCTTCTCTTAAGTCAGTAAGTCGGTCTAAGTTCTCACGAGTATTCTTAATACGTCTTTCTGTTTCACGACGACGTTCTTTATATTTAGAAATTCCTGCAGCTTCTTCTAAGGTATTTCGTAATTCTTCAGGTTTAGCTTCTATCAAACGTGAGATCATACCTTGTTCAATAATAGCGTAACTTCTTGGGCCAAGACCTGTACCTAAAAATATATCAGTGATATCTCTGCGTCGACACCTTGATCCATTAAGAAAATATTTGGATTGTCCATCTCGACTGATTAATCTCTTAATTCCAATTTCGGAAAATTCTGCATACTCACCACCTAAACTACCGTCACTATTATCAAATAATAATTCAATTGAAGCCTGACCTATAGGTTGTCGTGATGATGAACCATTAAAGATAACATCATCCATTGAGGCACCACGCAGGTGCTTTGCAGAACTCTCGCCCATAACCCAGCGCACTGCATCAATCGTATTGGATTTGCCACAACCATTCGGACCGACAATACCAGTCAAGTTGCTGCGTAAATCAATTGTTGTTGGATCAACAAAAGATTTAAAGCCTGCGATTTTTATTTTGCTGAGGCGCAAGATTAGCTGAGTGAATGAGAAAACATATATTAGTAATAATAGGTAAAGTAGGGAGCTGTTTCAATAGCTAGCATCTATTCATTTGTTTCTAATGATCTAATAACAGTTACTATTTGTATATAAAGAACACCCCCCGACTTTTATGTAAACTTATCGAACTAATGCTAATAACTGTAAAATGAGTATTGTCTTAATACTCGGTTATATAGTTAATAAGAATTTTTACTGTCTACTTATAAAAAAAGTAGCAAGTTACTCATAAATATTTGTTTAGATTGTCTAATTTATGAACATCTGAATCGAGGAATAATTCAAAATAACCGTTCGTCAGCATAACCCCGCCAATGTAATAGTCGCCTCTGTTACTGATGTTTTCTATGACATAACCTTCCCTTCATCAAGAGTGTTTGAAGCTTTCTAAGAATCGCGCTCAGTTACAACAAAAAATTAAAGGAGTTAGTGTGGATTTTTACGTTAGAGATGAAATGGGTAAAGGACAATCATATGTTGCACCAGATCCACACTTTGTAAGTTCTATTGCATTATTTGCAAGCAGTTTACCTTGGGATAAATTTAGAAAGTTTTTCGATAGAAAGAAAATGGTAAATTTAAGTGCAAATGAACAGCTTATATTACTTCGTTTAGTGGCATTACAAGAATTATTAACATTAGATGATGATTCATTACTTCGTTGGGCTAAGCATCAATTGTATTTATTTAGTTTTATGCAACCAGATTATCAACCAAAGCTTCCAACAGTTGAGCTTCTTCAAGAGTTCAGAAGAGAATTTGATAAAGTTGGTTTATTAAAACCATTTCGAAAGCAATGTCAGCGTTTGATATCAGAACATGAAAGCCGTTTGCCTCCATTAAACTTTGAAGAAAGTATTTCAAATAATACTACTATTTCAGCTAAATACGCTTTTCAAAAAAAAAAGGTAAGTGATACAAAAGTAGACCTACCTAACTTACCAGTTAACAGCGATTCAGCATGTCCTAATTGTGGTAGCGTAAATGTGATTAGATTAATGCCTTCTCAGGAGGCATCCACACTTCCCGAAATCAATTTTTCAAAATGTAGATTTTGTGGAAATACATTTAGAGAGAAGAAAAGTAGCTAATAACTGAACTGCGAATTTATCAATTAATGATATTGAATCAAAATAACGGTTATGACCAAAGTTTATAATTGAACTTTGATTAACTGTTTTGTGGTTATGGTTATGTGATGTAATCGATATATTAGCTAAAAGTAGGGGGGTGTCTTTTAATCTTTATATAGCTTTGGATTAAACGTATCTCTTAAAAAATCACCTAGTAGATTGATTACTATCACTAACACAATCAAGAATCCTCCAGGTATCAACGTGATCCACCATGAACCTGAAAACAAATATTGTTTTCCAGTACTAATCAATGATCCCAAACTAGGTTCTGTCACTGGCATACCTAATCCAAGAAATGACAGGCTTGCTTCGGTAATGATTGCATTGGCTATTTGAACAGTTGAAATGACAAATATAGGTGATAGACAATTTGGCAGAATATGTTTGAACATAATGCGAAGAGGACTAAATCCCATCACTTTTGCAGCGTCTACGTATTCTTTCTCCTTTTCCGCTAGTACACTTGATCTTACTGTTCTTGCTATCTGAGGCCATTCAGCGAGGCCAATAATTAAAATCAATATAACCATCGCCCATTGATTAAATGCTGCGCTACCAAATGCACTTTGTACGATTGCTAGAATAATGATGGCTACCATTAATGTTGAAAAGGATAGTTGAACATCAGCAATTCTCATTAATATATTATCGGTTCTTCCTCCGACATATCCTGAAACTAATCCAATTGTTATACCAATTACAGCTTGTAGTAGAACTGCAAGAATACCGATCATGAGGGATACGCGCATTCCATACAGAATAGTACTCCATAGATCTCTACCTTGATCATCTGTACCTAATAGAAAGCGTTCGTCAGCACCTTCTTGCCAAACTGGAGGTAACTCTGAATCCATAATATCGAGTATTTGTAAATTATATGGATCAAAGGGCGCTATTAAAGGTGAAAAAGCTGCCAGTATTACTAATATTAAAAATACAATACTGCTAAAAATAGCTAATTTGTCACGTTTATAATGATAGAAAAAGTCAGATTCCAAAAGTCTTTGAAATGAAGATTTCGGCTTTAATTCAGTGCTGGCTTTAAACGAATTCATTATTTGCTTTTACCTAATAAATTAACCGTCGGATTGATTACGCCATAGAGTAAATCTACCAGAGTGTTTACAACCACAAACAAGAAACCAACAAACATAATATATGCAACAATTAAAGGGATATCTGAACGATTTACAGCTTCTAGGAACATAAAGCCCATTCCAGGCCATTGAAAAACTGATTCGGTAAGAATAGTGTAGGCAACCATTATTCCTATTTGAACTCCTCCGACTGTTATTACAGGGAGCATGGTATTTTTAAGCGCATGTTTAAAATACACTTTTCCAGCACTAAGACCTTTAGCACGAGCAAATTTTACATATTCAGAACTTAAGACTTCTAGCATTTCAGCTCTAACAAGTCTTATGAATAAAGGCAGCATGATAGAGGACAAAGCAATGGCGGGCATTATGATATGCATTAGTCCATCAGTGCTCAAAAAGTTAGTTTTCCAGTAGCCAAATACATGAACGATTTCACCTCGTCCAAAAGAGGGCATCCAACCTAGTTTTACTGAAAATATATAAATCAATGCTAAGGCAGTTAGGAACACGGGAATTGATATACCGATAATACTGATAGCCATTATAAATTTACTAAACCAATGTTTGGGCTTAATAGCTGAAAACACACCCAAAGGAATAGAGAGAAATATAATAATTAGAGTTGCAGCGAATGTTAACTCCAAAGTCGCAGGAAGCTTTTTTAATATTACAGTCATCGCTGGTAATTTATGGAAATAAGACGTTCCTAAATCACCTTGTAAGGCATTTTTAACGAAGCGACCATATTGAACTAAGAAAGGATCATTTAATCCCATTTCTTCTCTCATCAATACACGTTCTGCTTGTGATACTGATTGACCTGTCATTTCTCTTAAGGGATCACCTAGTTTATCTTTAATCGAAAAACTTAAAAGACTAATGATAAGCATCACAACGATGGCCTGAAGTAGACGCTTTAAAAGAAATTGCAGCATATAGATTTGTTATTTAATTAAATTGGAGTAGTACGGTTGATCAGAATAAACAAAAGACTGAGCGACTATGAAAGCCGCTCAGTATTAACAACATAAAAAATCATTATTAGTCGATTGTAAGATCACCAATATATGGGAAATTCATCGCATTAACGATTTCTTTGATATTTACACCTTTACGAGATGCCCAAGCAAGGTTCTGCCAATGTAGCGGAATAAATCCTGCATCATCATGAATTTTCTTTTCAATAGACATCAACATCATAGCGCGCTTTGCATCATCTGTTTCTTTGTTAGCAGCCACTGTAGTATCGTCGACCATCTTGTCACTATAGTTACCCGAATTATAAGCACCCATTCCGGTTTCTTTATTAGGTGTCATAGATAAGAATTCATAAAAGTTAGCGCTATCCTCAGTATCTGAATGCCAGCCAATCATCATTGCATCAGCAGAACGTTTATCAAACTCAGGCCAATATTGTGCTTTTGGCATAGTCTTAAGATCTACTTTAATATTGATTTTTGATAGCATTGCAGCGACTGCTTGAGCTATTTTCTCATCATTTACATAACGATTGTTAGGAGCCATCATAGTCATTGAGAAACCATCAGGGAAACCAGACTCTTTCATTAACTGCTTAGCTTTAGCAAGATCAAAACGAGGCTTTAAGCTAGGATCATGTCCTAGATAACCAGCAGGACTCATTTGAGCTGCAGGTGTTGCAAAACCTTTCATTATCTTCTTAACGATACCAACATTATTAATCGCATAAACCATTGCCTGACGAACTTTAATGTCTTTAAACTCAGCTCGTCTTTCTTGATTCAATTGGAAAGTAATGATTCGGGTACCAGGCATTGTTACCAATTGTACTTTGTCATTTGACTCAATTTGACCAAATTCATTTGGGGCTACCGGTGCAATAAAGTCAACACCACCCGAAAGTAATGCCGCTACTCGAGTTTGATTATCTTTAATCGGTGTCATTACAACTTGACTAACATTACCTTTTGAATCTTTATCCCAATAATCTGCAAAGCGATCAAAGACAACTTTTACGCCTTGTTCACGAGATTTAACAGTGAATGGGCCAGTACCAGAACTATTAGTAGATGCAAATGAAGCTCCATCTTTAACAATGTCAGCTTTGTTTTTACCATCTTTAGCAACACCTAGATAGAACTTGCTATCCATTGGAAAGATGTAAGTAGCTGTATGCATAACTAGAGGGTAGGGACCGTCTGTAATCAACTCAATCGTATTGTCATCAATCACTTTAAGGTCTTTAAAATTAGCAAATATTCCTTTGAAATCTTTACTAGTTTTTAATCGATCGAAAGTCCATTTAAAATCAACGCCACTCATGGTGTTACCAGAATGAAATTTAACACCTTCACGAAGCTTAAAGCGTACAGTATTTGAATCAATTCTTTCCCAACTAGTCGCAAGGCGAGGCTCGAAAGATAAGTCTTGAGACCATCTAACTAAGGGATCATGCGTCATGTGTGACAATTGCAACATGCCGCCCGATAATTGTTCGTGGATATCTAGACTTATTGGGTCAGCGTCATAAGCTAATTTTAAGGTTTTTGCAGTAGCTGGAGTAAAAGCTATTGCGCTGGCCATTAAACTACCCATTAACATGAGATTTAATTTTTTTAATAATGTTGGTTTTCTTTTCATTTTTGCTCCATTTTTAAGATTAAATTTAAAATTAGAATTTATTTATCTTTTTTAATATATGTTTCACTTAAGGTTTTCTCTAATCAGTTTAAGTTTAGTACAATTAGAAATTGTGTCGCGATAAATTAAGCTTAGTTTTTTTAAAAAGCTCATTACTTTAATTTATTACTAGTGCTAAAGATAATCAGCAGCGCTAATATCTTCAAAACGAGGCATTAAACTTAATAACTCTTGGCTATAGCTATTCTGAGGTTGTTCAAAAAAGGTTTCAGTTTCTTCACACTCTAATATTTTACCTTTTTGCATAATAGCTACACGGTCACACATTTGACGAATCACGGGTAAATCATGACTAATAAA
The DNA here is from genome assembly GCA_938041705.1 of uncultured Cocleimonas sp. GTDB lineage: Bacteria > Pseudomonadota > Gammaproteobacteria > Thiotrichales > Thiotrichaceae > Cocleimonas. Next base: position 10,692 of record CALISP010000265.1, read on the forward strand.
TAGCATTGTAAGACCAAGTTCATCTTGTAAGTCTTTGAGTAAATTAAGTATTTGAGCTTGCACTGAAACATCTAAAGCTGATGTGGGTTCATCACAGATTAATAGGCGAGGGCGGCAAGCTAAAGCTCTCGCAATTGAAATACGTTGTCTTTGACCACCAGAAAACTCATGTGGGTATTTAACACCTGATTGCCTACCTAATCCTACGTGGTCTAATAAATCACCAACAATCCCGATTATTTGTTGTTTTTCCGCAAGTCGGTTGTAAATAATTGGTTCAGCAATGATGTCCCTTATTTTCATCCTAGAATTTAAAGAAGAATAGGGGTTCTGAAATATCATTTGGAGTCGTTGTCTAATTTTTTTGACTGCTTGTTTATCTGAATTATTAATTAATTCAACACCGTCATAAACAATTGAACCTGAATCCTGTTGCTGTAGGCCGGCTATCATTCTAGCTATGGTTGATTTACCTGAGCCACTTTCTCCTACTAAACCAAAAGTTTCTCCCTGTTTAATTGTAAAATTAACATTATCAGTGGCCTGAAGTCTTTTTCTGTTCTTTTTAAAAAAAGCATCTTGAGTTAGGAAACTTAAGTTTAAATTTTTCACAACGAGTAAGTCATCAGTACTATGATTTTTTTCGCTTTGTCCTAGCCAATGTGTAGCAACATCAATTGAGGTCAATCCAGATTCAACACTTTCTATTGTTTCGACTAGGGGAAAACGATCTACTTTTTTAGTTGCTAAAGGCACAGCACTGATTAAACTTTGAGTATAGGGATGTTGAGGATTAAGTAATATTTGACCAGTTTCTCCAATTTCAACCAATTTCCCACGATATAATACTGCCACTCTATCTGTAACATTAGCAATTACCCCCATGTCATGGGTAACTAGCATGCAACCCACCTTAAGATCCGTACATAAGTTCTTTATTAGTTTAAGTATTTGGTCTTGTACAGATACATCCAATGCTGTAGTTGGCTCATCAGCAATGAGTAATTCGGGTTCGCCCGACAGTGCAATGGCTATAACGACTCGTTGTCGCATCCCACCAGAAAACTGATGAGGGTATTGTTTTATTCGTGTTGTAGGCTCAGGAATACCTACTTTTTCTAATAGATCAATAGAACGTTTTAAAGCTTCAGTATAATTGACTCCTAGACAATTAATGATGGTCTCGGTCATCTGATCTTCGATGGTGAACAAAGGATTTAACGAAGTCATAGGATCTTGAAATATAAAACCAATTTTTGATCCACGAATTTTTCTGATTGCTTCACCTTCAAGGTTTGAAATCAATTCGCCATTTAAATGCACTTCACCTTTTGCAACTCGACCTGGTTGACTCAACAATTGGACAATACCGTTTCCAATGGTTGATTTTCCTGCACCCGACTCACCAACTAAACCTAAGATTTCACCTGCATTAACAGTAAAACTTACATCATCGACTGCTACTGCTGTGTTATATCGACTTGGAAATTCTATTCTTAAGTTCTTTATTTCAAGTAAAGGCATATTGTTTCAATTATTTTTTTGAAGGTATCTAAATTGTAGCAACAAATTGTCCTTTAGATATTAAATAAGGTTATTAATGTTTATTAACTAATAAATACATTAAATATCACCCAAATTAGTTCAGAAAAGACACCCCCCCACTTTTAGCACCTTTTATTGATCCCCATAAAAAAAGCCACTCGAAAGTGGCTTTTTAAGATCTATTTAAATGTTTATAATGGTTAGTTACACTTCTGACCCGCAGGACATGGTTTTTCAACTTTAACAATTACCATTGCAGCATCTTTATAACCATTCTGATCAACTATGTCATAGTAAAAATCATCAGTTCCTTCAAATCCAGGGTTAGGTGTATAAGTAATTACACCATTATTGACACTTACAGAACCATTAATAGGGTCATCGACCATTGTGATTGTTAACCCAATGCCTGAGTCATTTGCTAGTACGTTGATTTGAATTGCTTTATCAACTTCAGTAGTTACTGTATCAGACTCTGCTCTAGTGTTTCCAATATCACCCTTTACTTCAACTTTTACATTACCCGTTGATGTATTAACGCCATCTGAAATCGTATAACTCAATGTATCAGTGCCTGTTCCACCTTTGTCACAAGTATTAGAAGGTTTGAATTGAATTTTATTGCCTACAATAGTTGCTGTACCCAAGCTAGCACCACTCACATTAACAATAGTAAGAGTATCATTTTCTGGGTCTGTATCATTTGCAAGAGCATCAATTGTTATGATTGCACAACCTGTACTCATGGTATCAAGATTTGCTGTCGGAGCTTTATTTGGTATGGCTTCAACAATCACTGTTTCAGTTGCAGTCGCTGTTCCACCGTTTCCATCTTGAATTGTGTAAGTAAATTTATCCATTCCAATAAACCCAGGTTTAGGATTATATGTGATTTTCTTACCATCATTTGTAACAGAACCATTTTGAGGTTGTTGTACATTAGTAATAGTTAAATCATCACCATCAGCATCTGTATCATTCGCTACCGTCATTAAAGTAACTGGTGTTCCTTCAGGTGTTTTTACCGAATCGTCTTTTGCAATTGGTTTAGTATTTGGAGCGGCCGTTACAGTAATTGTTTCAGTTGCTGTCGCTGTTCCACCTCTACCATCAGAGATTACATAGGTAAGGGTATCAACACCTATAAAATCTGTTTTTGGTGTGTATGTAATTTTTTTCCCATCAGAGCTTGCTGTACCATTTGCTGGTTGTGTGATACTAGTAATAGTTAATACATCACCATCAGGATCAGAGTCATTAGCGACCGTCATTAATGTAACTGGTTTACCTTCTTCAGTAGTTGCATTATCGTTTTTAGCTATTGGCTTTGTATTTGGTGCCGCAGTAACTGTAACTGTCTCAGTTGCCATCGATGTGCCACCATTTCCATCTGTAATGGTGTAATCAAAAATATCAACACCAGTGAAGTCTTGTTTTGGTGTGTAGATTATTTTAGTTCCATCAGAACTTATTGTGACAGTTCCGTTTTGTGGTTGGCTTACATCTGATATCTTTAAATTATCACCATCAGGATCGGTATCATTTGCTACCGTCATTATAGTCACTGGGCTATTAACTTGAGTAGTAGCTTCATCATCAGCTGCAGTTGGTGCATTATTAACATCTGGTGCTATGGCAATTGTTACTGTTGCTGTATTTGATGTGTTAACACCATCTGTAACATTGTAGGTAAATTGATCGTTTGTTCCACAGCTATTACCATTAGATGTATACACTAATTGGCCATCAGCATTCTTAGTCACAGTTCCGTTAGTTGGTTGACTGAAGTCAAGGATATTTAAGTTGGTATTAATAGTATCTGCATCAGTATCATTTTCTAAAACATTGATTATCACAGGACCACTACAAACAACATTACCTGTATCATTAACTGCTATAGGAGCTTGATTACTTGGTGCATTAACGATAACTGTTTCCGTTGCTTGTGACGTGCCGCCATTACCATCGGAAATGATATAAGTAAAAGTATCTGTACCTGTGAAATCTGCATTAGGCGTATAGATGATTTGACCACCTGTAACAACAGCCGTTCCATTTGTTGGGTTTGATACACTATCAATAACCAGTGTGTCATCGTCAGTATCAGTATCATTAGCTAAAGAATCTAACGTTACAGATTGTCCTTCGGTAGTCGAAGCTTGATCATCTTGAGCAACGGGTGCTGTATTTGCTGCTTGGCTTGCACCTTGAACATTTACAGTCACTGTTGCAGTATCTTTATTGCCGTTTGCATCAACAACTTCATAAGTGAATGTATCAGTTCCTGAGAAATCTGTATTTGCACGGTAAACAACTTTACCATCTATGATTTCGACAGTTCCATTTGTAGGGTTTGTTACGATTCTATTAATTGTCGCATCACTATCATCATTATCTAAAACATCGATTGTGATAGCTTGCCCTGCTTCTACAGTAGTTGTTTCATTCGCTGCAGAAACTGCGTCATCTGGATCAACACTCACAGTTACTTTAGCTGTATCAACACCACCGTTGCCGTCACTTACTGTGTAAGTAAATTCGTCGTCTTGCCCACAATTTGCACCGTTAGAAGTATAAATTAATTGTCCATTTACACCTCTTGTTACAGTGCCATTAGAACCTTGAGTAAAGCTTAGAATGGTCAGTGCGTTATTATTTGCATCTGTATCATTACCTAATACATCTATTGATACAGGTATGCCACAAGCCGTTTTTGCACTATCATCTGTCGCAGCTGGAACGGTATTTATTGGTTGAGAATCAAAACCTTCAGTGGTTTGATATGTATTAATTGTTCTATCATGTTTAATATTATTATGAAGGGCTCTTTTGATCCATGCAGGTGCGTTGTTTACTGTTTCTGTTTTCCAGATAACTCGTGGAGTTCCGGCTTGACCACTGTCTATCAAAACATTCTTAGTTCCTGCTGCTACATTTTGGAAGCCTGTTGCAACTTGTCTTGTACCAGTTTGAACTGTTTTTTCTTCAGAACGATAAGCCGTTTTAGCTACGTTTGTTTCGGTTACATATTCGATATCTACACGTCTGTTCTTAAATCCTTCGCCAGGTATATTTCTGTATTTAGGGTGCATTTTACCTAAGCCACGCGCCATTAAATGATCAGCATTAAATCCTTGTTTGATTAAGAAGTTTCTTACTGATTTTGCACGTCGTTCTGATAAGATTTGATCATATTGTGCATTACCTAAACCACAGGTATTACCTGTAATTCTAATAGTACCTTTATAACCCGTCTTTCGAATTTCATTAGCTACTTGTGACAAACGTTGTTGTGCAGATGGGATTAATTTTGAACTATTTTTCTTAAAGAAAGTTTGACCTTCTAAAGCCATAGTACTTTTAACCATGCTCTTGTAAGGAACTTTAACAGTCTTTTTAGCATATACAGGAACGGTTTTATAAGTTGGAACCTTTTTATATTGTGTACTTGTATTATAACGAGGAGGAGTCGCTTGACCTGGAACTTCTACACGAACACGTTTAGTAGATGTTGCATTCTGGAATGCATTAGAACCTGCAAAATCATACTTATAGCCCAATCTTGCAGAATAATCATTATCTGAACTGCCGCCATCTTGATATCCACCACTGCGTTTTGAACCACTCACGTCTAATGACACGCTATGTCCGGTACCGTCAAAGAATTTCTCTACACCTGCTGATAGAGTAGTGTTACGAGCATCTTTTTCATTACTACCTACTTTATCACTCCATTCATGATCTAAACCGCCGCGAACACGCAAATTAGAATCTGGCAAAAAAGTACCTATACTTGCACCTACTCCATATTCATAAGCTCTATCAGAAATTTTATCTGCACCAGTGCCTCTAGTATCTTTTCGTCCTGATAAGCCTTTACTGGCTCGACCTTCCCAGAACATATCTTGAGTTTCTTGACCATATCCTAAAGTTACTTTTTCATGTCCAGCGGAATTACGATCGTATGCAGCTTTTGCTTTATTCACTCTTCGCGATTGTCCATCATCATCGCGTGAAACCCAATTATGATTAACTTCTACACCACGACCTTGTAAACCTTTATCCTCACCTTTTAGATCATAATCTGCCCAAATACCAGCACTGGTACTTCGATCATTGCTTTCTGAGAGTACTTGATTTAATTGGATATCAACATTACCTTGATCAGTAATACCTGCACCGATTTGCGTATTTCCACCAACGTATTGTTGGTTAACTCTACTGGTTTGTTGGCCATCTTGGTATTGTTGACTAGAAGATGGCGTTGCAAATGCCGCAGTTGATAAAACAGCTGCTGAACTTAATACAACAGGAAGACATATCCATTTATAAGTCGTGATAAATTTTTTCATAAGATTATTTTCATTTTTACTGAGTTAATTTATTTAAGTTATTTTTATTTTTGTAATTACTGATTACACCAATTAAAAAGAAGCCTTTATAATCGTCAATCAGCAACACTTTGTTTTTTGTAAATTAAACAAGTCCTTATGTTCATTCGATCCGATAAAAGGGTATCCCCGGACTTTTACACTGTATTTGAACTATTAATCAAAAACACACTCATACAAACTCATTCTTTATGAGTTTAATAAGAACATAAAAGGAAAACTTCCCTTTTATAAATTACTAGCGACGAACCACACTGTGTATTACATGTGAATTTTCAAAGAAAACTGAAAAAGTAGGGTAATCCCAACGTGTAATTCTTGGGTTGCGTTTAGTTACTTTTCCCTTTGAAACACTGATACGCTTTGCTGCACCAAATTTTTTACTTACAGAGCGCTTTGTTTGTCCAAACTTTGGCATATTCTGTTTTTTTAGTACTTTAGCATTAGGACCAATGGCCAATATTTCAGCTTGAACACTGATTGGTGTCATTTGGGCAGTTATGGCAAGAGTTGCACATAGTAATAGGGGTTTTATATTCATTGTTATTATCTCTTTTTGATCTAGATTTCTTATTATGTTGTTAAATTTAGAACATTTTCATTACGGTTATGTACTCGGTATTTTTTGTAATATAAATATCCGTTTTCATAACCTTATTTTAATTTACTTACTGTTTTGTTATGAACGCTGCCAAGGCTATAATCCTCAACCATGTTTAAACCTTTAGAGCTATTTGTCGGTTTGCGTTATACGCGTTCTAAGTACAAAAATAATTTCATATCCTTCATTTCTTTAACATCAATGTTAGGTATTCTATTTGGGGTTCTAGTACTTATCACTGTTCTGTCTGTCATGAATGGATTCGAGAAAGAACTAAGAGACAGAATACTAAGCATGGTTTCGCATGTCACTATCACTGAGACGGACGGACTACTTTCTGATTGGCGGAACGAACAAAATAAGTTACTTACAAATGAAGACGTTGTTGGTTCTGCTCCATTTATTGAAAAACAAGTGATGATAAGCGCCAATGGTCAATTGCGTGGTGTATTGATGCAAGGGATTCTTCCTGAAGAGCAACCAAAAGTCGGAGACATAGATAAACGTGTTATTGAAGGCAGCTTTTCTGAATTAAAACCACGTAGTTACAGTATTGCTTTAGGAGTTGAATTAGCACAGCATCTTGGGGTTTTTGTAGGTGATAAAGTTACCGTTGTTACACCTCAAATTAAAATTACTCCTGCTGGAATGATTCCTAGAAGTAAAAGATTTACAGTGAGTTCTATCTACAAA